>CAXUDP010000005.1:0-64681 GCA_964249735.1 uncultured Acetobacteraceae bacterium
TGGCTGCCAGCCGCGACGGGATGCCGATGCGCGACATCTACGACAAGGTGATCGCAGAGGTGGAGCGGCCGCTGATCCAGATGACGCTGGCCTCTACCAAGGGCAACCAGATCAAGGCGGCCGCCATGCTCGGGCTCAACCGCAACACCCTGCGCAAGAAGATACGCGACCTGGAGATCCCGGTCGTGCGCGGGATCGGCTGAACCGGCATGGGCGAGGCGGACGTCGGCGACGCGATGACGAGGCCGGCCCATGCGTCACGACGCAGCCGGTGGGGGCCGCCGGTGTTCGACATCCTGCTCGGCAAGGTGTCGACGCTGATCATGGCGGCGATCGCGCTGGCGCTGGGCGTCGCCACCTTCGCGGTGCTGTCGCGCGGCATGTCGCTGACCAAGCGGCCGCATGTCGAGGCCGGGCTGTTCGTCAGCAACCTGGTGGTGCTGCTGCTGCTGGCGGCGGCCCTGGCGGGGCGGCTGGCGCGGGTGGTGGCGGAGCGCAGGAGCGGCCTGGCCGGGGCGCGCCTGCACGTGCGGCTGGTGATGCTGTTCGGCGTGGTGGCAGTGGTACCGACCATCGTGGTCGGCGTGTTCGCAGGCGTGTTCTTCCACCTGGGCATCCAGATCTGGTTCAACGATCGCGTCCGCACCGCGCTGGGTGAGGCGGTGCAGGCGAGCCAGGGCTACCTAGTGGAGCACAACAACAACATCCGGGCCGATGCGGTGTCGATGGCCAACGACCTGAGCCAGGCGACTACGCTGCAATATGTCGATCCGCAGGCGCTGCAGCAGGCGTTGATCGACGAGAAGAACACCCGCGGCCTCAACGAGGCGGCGATCTACGATCCGCGCACCAACCAGGTGGTAGTGTCGACCAGCCTGCTCGGGGTGATCGGGGTGGCGGTGCCGCCGCAGTCGGTGACCATGCTGGCGCGCTCCGGCGAGGTGCCGATCCTGGACAGCTCGGACGGGCAGACGGTGAGCGCGGTCGCCGGAATCGACGGGCCCGATCCGGGGCTGCTGCTGCTGATCAGCCGTCCGGTGGACCCGGTGATCCTGGAGCACATGCACCGCACCCAGGCGGTGGTGGCGGACTACGACCGGCTCGACAAGAACCGGTCGGCGCTCCAGCTCACCTTTGTGGTGATCTTTGCCCTGGTGGCGCTGCTGGTGCTGGCCGCCGCCGCGCTGATCGGGCTGGTGCTGGCGAACCAGATCGCCCGCCCGGTCGGGCTGCTGATCCTGGCGGCAGAGCGGGTGAGCGGCGGCGACCTGGCGGTGCGGGTGCCGGAGGCGGAGCGCGACCACGAGCTGGGAGGCTTGTCCCGCGCGTTCAACCGCATGACCAACCAGCTTTCCACCCAGCGCCGCGAGCTGATGTCGGCGTATGGCCAGATCAACGAGCGGCGGCGCTTCACCGAGGCGGTGCTGTCGGGGGTGTCGGCAGGGGTGATCGGGCTTGATGCGGAACAGCGGGTGGAGCTGCCCAACCGCGCCGCCAACGCCCTGCTGGAGGCGGACCTGGTCGGCTCGGTCGGCCGCAGGCTGGCCGAGATCGTGCCGGAGTTCGCGCCGCTGCTGCGGCTGGCGGCGACGGAGCCGGAACGGGCGCAGACGGCGGAGGTACAGCACGGCGCGGCATCCAGCCGCCGGACGCTGCTGGTGCGGATCGGCCCGGAGATGCGCGGCACGGTGACGGAGGGCTACGTGGTCACCTTCGACGACATCACCGAGCTGCAGTCGGCGCAGCGCAAGGCGGCCTGGGCCGACGTGGCGCGCCGGATCGCGCACGAGATCAAGAACCCGCTGACGCCGATTCAGCTTTCCGCCGAGCGGCTGAAGCGTCGGTTCCTGCGCGAGATTACTACCGATCCCGAAACGTTCAGCCAGTGCGCCGACACCATCGTGCGCCATGTCGGCGACATCGGCCGGATGGTGGACGAGTTCTCCGCCTTCGCCCGCATGCCGCAGCCGATGATCCGGCCGGAGGACCTGTCGCGCATCGCCCGCGAGGCGCTGGTGCTGCAGAAGAGCGCGCATCCGGAGATCGGCTTCGTCACCCGGCTGCCCGATCGCGGGCCGGTGGTGCCCTGCGACCGGCGGCTGATCGGGCAGGCACTGACCAACCTGCTGCAGAACGCGGCGGACGGGATCGCCATGCGAGCGAAGTCTTCGGACCGGCCGGAGGGCGTGCCGGGAGCGCAGATCGTGGTCGGCACGATCTGGCTGTCGATCGAGGCGAGGGAGCGCGAGGTGTGGCTGTCGGTGGCCGATGACGGGGCCGGGCTTCCGCCGGACGACCGGCAGCGGCTGATGGAGCCCTATGTCACCCACAAGCCGAAGGGGACCGGACTGGGGCTTGCCATCGTCAAAAAGATCATGGAGGACCATGGAGGCTCGGTCATGCTCGACGACCGCGGCGGTGGGGGAGCAGTTGCTACATTGATAGTGCCGGGAAGGTCATCCGATGGCGCATGAGATCCTGATCGTCGACGACGAACCCGACATCCGGCTGCTGATCGAGGGTATCCTGCGCGACGAGGGCTACGACACCCGGATCGCCGCGGACTCCGACGGGGCGATCGCCGCGTTCCGGGCCCGTCGTCCGTCGCTGGTGGTGCTCGACATCTGGCTGCAGGGCTCGCGCCTGGACGGGCTCGGCATCCTGAAGGCGATGCAGGGCGAGGAGCCGATGGTGCCGACCATCATGATCTCCGGACACGGCACCATCGAGACCGCAGTGGCGGCGCTGCAACTGGGGGCGTACGACTTCATCGAGAAGCCGTTCCAGTCGGACCGGCTGCTGGTGGTGGTGCGTCGGGCGCTGGAAGCGGCTCGGCTGGCGCGCGAGAACGCTGAGCTGCGGCTGCGTGCGGGGCCGGAAACCACCCTGCACGGCGAAAGCCAGGCGATCCTGGCGGTGCGGGCGCAGATCGAGCGAGTGGCGCCAACCGGGTCGCGGGTGCTGATCTCGGGCGCGGCCGGGGCGGGCAAGGAGGTGGCGGCGCGCATGATCCATGCGCGGTCGCGTCGCGCCGAGGGACCGTTCGTGGCGCTCAACTGCGCCACGCTGGCGCCGGGTCGGTTCGAGGAGGAGCTGTTCGGCATAGAAGGCGTTCCGGAAGGGCCCGGACGTCGTACCGGGCTGCTGGAGCGAGCACATGGCGGGACGCTGCTGCTCGACGAGGTGGCAGACATGCCGATGGAGACCCAGGGCAAGATCGTCCGCGCGCTGCAGGACCAGACGTTCGAGCGTCTGGGTGGTGCCGTGCGGGTCAAGGTGGACGTGCGCGTGCTGGCAACCACCAACCGCGACCTGCAGGCGGAGATCGCGGCCGGGCGGTTCCGCGAGGACTTGTACTACCGACTGGCAGTGGTGCCCCTGCGGGTGCCCAGCCTGCGCGAGCGGCGCGAGGACATCCCCGACCTGTCGCGGCTGTTCCTGGCACGGTCTGCGGAAACCGCCGGGCTGCCGGCACGCGACCTGTCGGCGGATGCGTTGGCGGCGCTGCAGAGCTACGAGTGGCCGGGCAATTCGCGGGAGCTGCGCAACCTGATGGACTGGCTGCTGATCATGGCGCCGGGCGGGTCGGACACCATACGGGCGGAGATGCTGCCTCCGGCGGTCGGGCAGGGGGCGCCGGCGCTGCTGAAGTTCGACAGTGCCGCGGACGTGATGGGGCTGCCGCTGCGCGAGGCGCGCGACCTGTTCGAGACGCAGTACCTGCAGGCGCAGCTGCTGCGGTTCGGCGGCAATATCAGCCGAACGGCTGGCTTCGTCGGCATGGAACGCAGCGCCCTGCACCGGAAGCTGAAGCAGCTGGGCGTCAGTTCCGAGGACCGGGTTCCCAACTGAGCAGCCGTCGCCGCGCCGGCTTTGCTGCCGCTGCCTCCGCTGCTATTCTGGATGTCAAGGTCCGCTGGCGCTGCGCCTGACAGACCGCAACAAGAAGAACAAAGGCCTGGCCATGGCTAAGGACAACTCGCAGAACGTGCAGGACGTTTTCCTGAACCACGTTCGCCGCTCGAAGACGCCGGTCACCATCTTCCTGGTCAACGGCGTCAAGCTCCAGGGCATCATCACCTGGTTCGACAACTTCTCGGTGCTGCTGCGTCGGGACGGCCATACCCAGCTGGTGTACAAGCACGCGATCAGCACCGTGATGCCGGCGGCACCGATCGCACTGTTCGACCAGAACAAGGTGGAAGGCGGGGCCGAACCGGACGGGGACACGGTGTCGGCTAAGGGTGCCGCCTGAGGGTGGCAACCGGCGGGAGGATGCAGCCGACACGCGCTGCGGTCATCCTGCCTTGGGACCGCGAGGACCGTCAGCACGACGGGACGTCGGATGGGCATCGCCACGAGACGCGTGCGGCGGAAGCGCGTCTGGAGGAGGCGGTCGGCCTCGCGGCGTCCATCGGGCTGGTGATCGTGCGCCGGGCCGTGCTGCCGATTCGCGGCAGGCGGCCGGCGACTCTGCTCGGCAGCGGGCAGGTGGAGTCCCTCGCCGAGACGATCACGCGGGATGCGGTCGCCGTGGTGATCATGGACTCGCGGCTGAGCCCGGTGCAGCAGCGCAACCTGGAGCGCTCGCTGGGCTGCAAGGTGATCGACCGCACCGGGCTGATCCTGGACATCTTTGGCGAGCGCGCGGCGACGCGAGAGGGCTCGCTGCAGGTGGAGCTCGCGCATCTCGAGTACCAGCGTAGCCGGCTGGTGCGGTCCTGGACCCACCTCGAGCGGCAGCGTGGCGGGTTCGGCTTCCTGGGCGGTCCGGGCGAGACGCAGATCGAGGCCGACCGGCGGCTGATCGGCGATCGGATCGTGCGGCTGAAGAAGGAGCTAGAACAGGTCCGGCGCACGCGCGGGTTGCATCGCGACGCGCGCAAGCGGGTGCCGTTCCCGGTGGTGGCCCTGGTCGGCTACACCAACGCGGGCAAGTCGACGCTGTTCAATGCCCTCACCGGGGCAGCGGTACATGTGCAGGACCAGCTGTTCGCCACGCTGGACCCGACCATGCGCGGACTGACGCTGCCGTCGGGGCGCAAGGTGATCCTGTCCGATACGGTGGGCTTCATCAGCGAGCTCCCGACCGAGCTGGTGGCCGCGTTCCGAGCGACGCTGGAGGAGGTGGCGGAAGCCGACGTCATCCTGCACGTACGCGACGCGGCGCATCCGGACAGCGCGGCGCAGCGCAGCGACGTGATCGCGGTGCTGAACGGCATGGTCGAGGATGGAACGCTGGACGCGGCATGGCCGGAGCGGGTGATCGAGGTGCTGAACAAGGCCGACCTGCTGGGCGGCCTGGATCAGGTTACGGCACGGGGTGCGGAAGTCATCTCCGCCATCACCGGCGACGGATTGGACCGGCTGGCGGCGGTGATCGACGGGCACATGCTGCAGGCGACCGAGCAGGTGGAGTTCCGCGTGACCGTGCAGGACGGCGCCTTGCTCGCCTGGCTGTATGCGCATGGCGAGGTGGTCGACCGGAGCGATGGCGAGGAGGAGATCCGGCTGGTGGTCAGGCTGCTGCCGGCCGACCGTGCCCGCTTCGAGCGGCAGCAGCATCAGGACGGAACGGATCGGCAGGACGCAAACCGCATCCGCATCGCGCCGTTGACCCGTCGCGCGTCGGGCGGCACCGATCGGCGGCGCGGCGGGAAGGACTGGGAATGAACGGGATTTTTTCGGTGGCCGATGCGGTCGAGGTGACGCAGATCCTGCGTGCCGCGGCCCGGGCGGAGGTCATGCCGCGCTTCCGTCGCCTCGGCAGCGACGACGTCCGCACCAAGAGCGGGCCGACCGACCTCGTCACCGTGGCGGACGAGGCAGCGGAGCGGCTGATTACCCAGGGGCTGGAACGGCTGTTCCCGGGCTGCGTGGTGATCGGGGAGGAGGCCACCGCCGCCGATCCGGACCTGCTCGACCGGCTTGGCGATGCGGAGCTCGCCTTCGTGGTGGATCCGATCGACGGCACGTCCAACTTCGCTGCCGGAGTACCGCTGTTCGGGGTGATGGCGGCCGCCGTGATGCGAGGCGAGGTGGTGGGAGCGGTGATCCATGATCCGCTCTGCGACGATGCGGCCGTTGCGGTCAGGGGCGAGGGAGCCTGGCTCGAACACGCCAATGGGCAACAGGTGACGCTTCGGGTGGCGGCGCCGGCGGTACCATCGGAGATGACCGGCAACGCAGCCTGGCGGCACCTGCCACAGCCGCTGCGCGACCGGGTGGCACTCAACCTGCCGCGTGTGCTGGCCAGCTGGGACTACCGCTGCGCCGCGCAGGAATATCGCGTCCTTGCGTCAGGGCACTGCCACTTCCTGATCTTCAATCGGCTGATGCCGTGGGACCACCTGCCGGGCTGGCTGCTTCATGCCGAGGCGGGCGGCTACTGCGCGCATTTCGACGGGACGCCATACCTGGCGACGGATCGGGCAGGGGGGCTGCTCTACGCGCCGGACCGGGATAGCTGGCTGGCGCTCTACGACACCTTGCTGGCAGCCTGAGCGTCAGCCTCCTGCCGCTCCGCGGCCTTGGCGGCCTGCCAGCCGGCTTCCATCTCGTCCAGCCCGGTTTCGGCGAGCGACCGGCCAGTGGCCTCAATCGACCGCTCCATGTGCTCGAAGCGGCGCTGGAATTTGGTGTTCGCCTCGCGCAGGCAGGCTTCCGGATCGAGGCGGAGGCTGCGCGACAGGTTGGCGACGGTGAACAGGACGTCGCCGATCTCGTCGCGGAGCCGGGCGGGATCCGCACTGTCGAGCTCGGCACGCAGCTCGGCCAGCTCCTCGGTGATCTTGTCGATCACCAGCACCGGTTCTTGCCAGTCGAAGCCGACGCGGGCGGCGCGGGCGCACAGCTTGCTGGCGCGCGACAGGGCCGGGAGGTTGAGCGGGATGCCGGCTAGGACGCCGTGCTCGGCGCGGCCGCGGCGCTCGGCCGCCTTAGTGTCCTCCCAGAACGTGCCGGCGTTCAGGACGGTCTCATTGCCGAAGACGTGCGGATGGCGTCGCACCATCTTGTCGGCGATCAGGCGGGTGATGGCAGCGAAGTCGAAGCGGCTCTCCGTCTGGCCCAGGCTGGCGTAGTAGACGACCTGCAGCAGCAGGTCGCCGAGCTCGTCCGGAAGGGCCACCCAGTCGCGGCGGGCAATGGCGTCGGCGACCTCATAGGCTTCGTCTATGGTGTAGGGCGCGATGCTGTCGAAGGTTTGCGCCTGGTCCCAGGGACAGCCGGTCGTCGGATCCCGGAGGGCGGCCATGATGTCCAGCAGCCGGATCAGCTGCCGGGCGGGATCGGCATCGAGGGTGGTGGGTTCGGTCATCAGACGAGGGTGCCCGGGGGCCGGAAGGCCGGCAAGTGCGCTACGGGGAGCTTTGCTCCACACACCGTATAATGAATATTATGCCAACTCGGATGGTCAGCTAGCGGGGCGGGGCGGTGATGCCAAGTGCGTTGCCAGCACCGTGTCGGTTTGGCGGTCGATCTCCAGCAGCCGGACCTCGTAGCCCCAAAGGTCCGCCAAGTGGCGCAGCGAGGCCTGGGCGTCCTTCTCGTCCAGCAGATGGCCCGGGCTGGTACGGTGCTGCAGCCGGAGGCAGCGGTCGCCGGACAGGTCGACGTCGACGATCTCGATGTCGACGTAGAAGTTGCCGGGGTTATAGGACCGGGCGACGCTGCGGCGTATGTCGCGGTAGCCCTGGGCGTCGTGGATCGCGTCGACCAGCAGGTAGGGCTTCTCGGTGTCGTCTCGCAGGCGGAACAGCTTGAACTGGCGCATGACCGCCGGCGACAGGAACTGCTGGATGAAGCTCTCGTCGCGATACTCAGCCCAGGCGTGGTGCAGCGTGCCGATGGCGTCGTTGTTGCCGGCGATGTCCGGGAACCAGGCGCGGTCCTCATCCGTCGGCGCCTCGCAGACCCGGGCGATGTCGGTCATCATCGCGTAGCCCAGCGCATACGGGTTGAAGTTCGGGCCGCCGCCCACGTCGAAGCCGGGCTGGCTGATCACGTTGGTGGTGGAATGGATGGTTTCCAGGAAGGCGGCGTCGTCGATCTGCCCGCGCGCGTGCAGCCGCGACATGATCTCGTAGTGCACCCAGGTGGCGCAGCCTTCGTTCATCATCTTGGCCTGGGGCTGCGGGTAGAAGTACTGGGCGATGAGCCGGACGATGCGGATCACCTCGCGTTCCCAGGGCGCCAGAAGCGGCGCGTTCTTCTCCAGGAAGTAGAGCACGTTCTCTTCCGGCAGCCCAAGCCGGCGGCGGCGCTCGGCCGCGGTGTCGGGCCCCTTCTCGGTCTTGGTTCCTGGTACGGTGCGCCACAGGTCGTTGAACACGCTGTCCTCGTGCTCGCGCCGGTCGCGCTCGCGCTGCTGCTCGACCTTGAGGTCGATCACCCGCGTGCCGCTGTGCCGGTGCACGCCCTGGTTCTGCAGCGCGTGGGCGGCGTCGAGGATGCGCTCGACCGCTTGCACGCCGTGCCGGTCCTCGCACTGCGCGATGTAGCCGCGGGCGAACTCCAGGTAGTCGAGGATGCCGGACGGCGCGGTCCACTCGCGGAACAGGCGGTTGTTCTTGAAGAAGTGGTTGTGGCCGAAGGCTGCGTGCGCGATCACCAGCGCCTGCATGGTGGCGCTGTTCTCCTCCATCAGGTAGCTGATGCACGGGTCGGAGTTGATCACCACCTCGTAGGCCAGGCCCATCAGGCCACGCTTGTACGCATTCTCGTGGCCGACGAAGCGCTTGCCGAACGACCAGTGCTTGTAGATCAGCGGCATGCCGTGGGAGGTGTACACGTCGAGCATCTGTTCCGACGTGATGACCTCGATCCGGTTTGCGTACACGTCGAGCTTGAGCTCGTCGAGGGCGATGCGCTCGATCGCGTCATAGGACCGGCGCAGGATGTCGAAGTTCCACTCCGAGCCGCTGTAGAGCAGTCCGGCTGGCGAGGAATCGGTAGGTGCGCTGATGGTATCGAGCGGGCTCATGGGCACCCTCCCCTCACGCGGTTTCGGGCTTCTTGGCGAACAAATCGCGGAACACCGGGAAGATGTCGCGCTTGTCGCCGACCTGTCGCATGACGAGGCGGTCGTTGTTGTCGGCGACGCCGCGGTAGCCGCGCCACAGGTCGGTGTCGCCACGAATCACCGCGCCGGAGCCGATGATCTCGATGTAGGCGTAGTACTGCACAAGCGGCAGGATCTGGTCCTTGAGCAGCGCACAGGATTTCGGCGTGTCGCTGCCGGAATTGTCACCGTCCGAGGCCTGCGCCACGTAGATGTTCCAGCTGTCGGCGGGATAGCGTTCGGACTGTACCCGGAGCAGCTCGACCAGGGCGGACGAAACGATGGTGCCGCCCGTGCGCGGGTCGTGGAAGAAGGTGTCCTCGTCGACCTCCTCCGCCACCTCCGAATGGCGGATGAACACTAGGTCGACGCGCTTGTAGCGTCGCTCCAGGAACACGTGCAGCAGCAGGAAGAACCGCTTGGCGAGGTCCTTCATGCGCTCGGTCATGGAGCCGGATACATCCATCAGGCAGAACATGACCGCGCGCGTGGTCGGCTTCGGCATGACGGTGAAGCGGCGGTAGCGCATGTCCACCGGGTCGATCCACGGCACCCGGTTCATCCGGCGCAGGGCGATGTGCAGCTCGGAGCGAAGCGCGTCCAACGTGTCCGGATCGCCACCTTCCTGTTCCAGGGCGGCGATGCGCAGTTCCAGCTCCGCGACTAGGTCGGGCTTGGGACGACGCAGCCCGATGCGGCGTGCCATCGAGTGCCGCATGGTGCGGCCGAGGTCGAGTTGCGATGGCGAGCCGTCGCTGCTGAGGCCGGCGCGGCTGATGGTTGTGGTGTCGGTGCTGGCGATCTGGCGCTTCACCAGGTCGGGCAGCGCCAGGTCGTCGAAGAAGGCGTCCAGGAACTCGTCTCGGCTCAGCACGAAGCGGAAGCTGTCCTCCCCGCCCCCGTCCTCGCCGGCCTCCCCGGCACCGCCCTTTCCCTTGCCGGATGGCGGCCGCTGCAGACGGTCGCCGGGCGAGAACACCTTGTTGCCGGACAGCACGACGTCGCGCACGCCCGACGAGAACACGCGGTGCAGGCTCGGCTCGTGTAGCGCATCGGACGGGATCGAGATCGCGCGTTCCTGCCCCACCTCGCGCAGCTTGCCCGACGCGACCGCATCGCGGGCGGCGCGCTGCACCGCCTCGCGCGCCCGGACCAGGACGCGCCGACGGTTTTCCAGGTTCTTGCCGTGCGGGTTGGGCCGGCGGTCGATGATGTCCACGCGTCAGGTCATCCGCTCGTCAGGCCGACTGCTTGACGCGCATGTACCACTCGACCAGGCGGCGCACCTGCCGCTCGGTATAGCCGCGCGAGACCATGCGCTCGACGAACTGGCCGTGCTTGGTCTCGGTGTCGCCGTCCTTCTTGGAGCCGAAGCTGATGACCGGCAACAGGTCCTCCACCTGGGAGAACATCCGCTTCTCGATCACGTCGCGGATCTTCTCGTAGGAGTTCCAGGAAGGGTTGCGTCCGCCGTTGTTGGCGCGCGCGCGCAGCGAGAACTTCACCACCTCGTTGCGGAAGTCCTTCGGGTTGGCGATCCCGGCCGGCTTCTCGATCTTGGTCAGCTCGGCGTTCAGCAGGTCGCGGCTCATCATCTGGCCGGTGTCGGGATCCTTGAAGTCCTGGTCCTCGATCCAGGCGTCGGCGTAGTCGAGGTAGCGGTCGAACAGGTTCTGGCCGTAGTCGTGGTAGCTTTCCAGGTAAGCCTTCTGGATCTCGTTGCCGACGAACTCGGCGTAGCGTCCGGCGAGTTCCGACTTCAGCACCGCGAGGTAGCCGGCCTCGACCTCCGGCGGGAACTGCTCGCGACGCACCGCCTGCTCCAGCACGTACATCAGGTGCACCGGATCGGCGGCGATCTCGTTGGAGTCGTGGTTGAAGGTGGCGGACAGTACCTTGAAGGCGAACCGGGTCGACACGCCGTCCATGCCCTCGTCGACGCCGGCGGCGTCGCGATACTCCTGCATGGTCTTGGCCTTGGGATCAGTTTCGCGGATGTTCTCGCCGTCATACACGCGCATCTTGGCGAACTGCGACGAGTTGGGATGCGGCTTGAGGCGCGACAGCACGGCAAAGCGGGCGAGCATCTGGAAGGTGTTGGGCGCGCAGGGCGCCTCGCCCAGCGCCGAGGAGCGGATCAGCTTCTCGTAGATGCGCGTCTCCTCAGTGGCACGCAGGCAGTACGGCACCTTGATCACGCAGACGCGATCGAGAAAGGCCTCGTTGGTGCGGTTGTTGCGGAAGCTCTGCCATTCCGCCTCGTTGGAATGGGCCAGGATCATGCCGGTGAACGGGATCGAGCCGATGTTCTCGGTGCCGACGTAGTTGCCCTCCTGCGTCGCGGTGAGCAGCGGATGCAACATCTTGATCGGCGCCTTGAACATCTCGACGAACTCGAGCAGCCCCTGGTTGGCGCGGTTGAGGCCGCCGGAGAAGCCGTAAGCGTCGGGATCGTTCTGGCTGTGCGTCTCGAGCTGGCGGATGTCGACCTTGCCGACCAGGGCGGAAACGTCCTGGTTGTTGTCGTCACCCGGTTCGGTCTTGGCGATGCCGATCTGGCGCAGCTTGGAGGGATGCAGCTTGACCACGCGGAAGCGCGACAGGTCGCCGTCGAACTCCTCAAGCCGCTTCAGCGCCCAGGGACTTGCGATGCCTGTCAGCACGCGGCGCGGGATGTTGTAGCGGGCAAGGAGGCTCGGCCCCATGCGCTCGACGTCGAACAGGCCGAGCGGGGACTCGAACACCGGGCTCAGCTGCTTGCCGGCCTTGAGCACGTAGATCGACTCGCGCTCCATCAAGGTCTTGAGCCGCTCGCCGAGCGACGACTTGCCGCCCCCGACCGGGCCCAGCAGATAAAGGATCTGCTTGCGCTCCTCCAGTCCCTGGGCGGCATGACGGAAGAAGCCGACGATCCGCTCGATCGTCTCCTCCATGCCGTGGAAGTCGGAGAAGGCCGGGTAGGTCCGGATGGTTCGGTTCATGAACACGCGGGCGAGGCGCGTGTCCTTGGAGGTGTCGATCGGCACCGGCTCGCCGATCGCCTTGAGCATGCGCTCAGACGCGCTCGCGTAGCAGGAGGGGTCGGCGGCACACAGGTCGAGGTATTCAGCGAGACTCATCTCGGTTTCGCGCCGTTCGTCGCGCATGGCGGTCGCTAGCGTGAAAACGTCGTCGAGTGGCGCCATGCACAGCTCTCCCCAAATACTGGGCGCCCCGCCCGACCGGAAGATGGCCACGCCCGGACCGGATTCATCCTGTCCTGTGTCGTGATCTCCTGTCAGGTCCTCCCAAGTGGAGGCCGCGGCGGATAAGGGTCCGGATTGCCGAAACCTTCCGTCCGTGGTCGAGGCAACATCACCGATCCTGCGCAGCGGAACCTTTGGACCGCCGCTTGGTGAAGGCTATCGCTGCCCCAGCGCGCGATTCAACTAAATTGCAGGCCACGCCACCAGGATCGACCGGTGATTGCAGACGTGACACAGGACGGTGATCTAGAGCGACAGGATCATCCCGTCGTGCCCGGCTTCGATGCCGGGCGGCAGGTTGGCGTGCAGCCAGGCCCAGTCCATGTCTGTGCCCATGTGGGTCAGGATCGTGCGGTCGATGCCGAGCCGGCTCGCCCAGCGCGTGACTAGGCCGAGATCGGCATGGGCCGGGTGCGGCGCGCGCTGGAAGCAGTCGACCAGCCAGATGCGGCTGCCGGCGAGGATCGACAGGGCCATCTCGTCGAGCCGCACCACGTCGGTCGAGTAGCTGAAGTCGCCGATGCGGAAGCCGAGGGTGGTGCCGCTGCCATGCACCTGCTCGAACAGGACGAGGCGGCTGCCGGCGATCTCAACGGTGGTGCCGGCGCACACCGGGTGCTGCAGCATGACCGGCCGGTAGAAGCCGGGTGGCGACCAGGGTTTGAAGGCGTAGCGGAAACGGGACTCGATCTCCGCCAGCACCGGCTCGGTGCCGAACGCCTCGATCGGGCGGTCGAGGATGCGGTTCAGGCTGCGCACGTCGTCCAGCCCGGCGACGTGATCGGCATGCGCGTGGGTATAGAAGACGGCGTCGATCCGGCCGATGCCGACCGACAGCAGCTGGGTGCGGAGGTCGGGCGAGGTGTCCACTAGCACACGGTCGCCCCGCGCGTTCTCGATCACGATCGAGGAGCGGCTGCGCCGGTTGCGCGGTTCCTCCGGGTCGCACAGGCCCCAGTCGCCCCGCCCATCCGGACCGCCCAGCATCGGCACGCCGGCGGAGCCGCCGCAGCCGAGGATGATGACGCGCACGGCGGCTAGGCCGCCTTGCTGAACAGGCGGTGGAAGTTGGCGGTAGTGAGGGTGCCGAGCGCGTCGTCGCTCAGGCCCCGGACACCGGCGAGCACGGACGCGGTGTAGGCGACGAAGGACGGTTCGTTGCGCTTGCCGCGCCTCGGTGCAGGCGCGAGATAGGGCGCGTCGGTTTCCACCAGCAGGCGGTCGGGCGGGATCCGGCCCGCGATCCGGCGCAGCTCGTCGGATTTCGGGAAGGTCAGGATTCCGGAGAAGCTGACATAGCCGCCGAGCGACAGGGCGGTCCGTGCCAGGGCCTCGCCGGAGCTGAAGCAGTGCAGCACGAAGCGGAACGGGCCGCCCGCTTCGTGCTCCTCCGTCAGGATGGCCGCGACGTCCTGGTCGGCATCCCGCGCGTGGATGACCAGCGGCAGGTCGGCGATCCTGGCGGCACGGAGATGCGCGCGGAAGCTGTCCTGCTGCAGCGGCCGCACTGCCGGCTCGCCGTGGAAGTAGTCGAGCCCGGACTCGCCGATGCCCACGATCCCAGGAGCGGAAGCCAGGCTGGCCAGCCGCTCCGGATCCGGCACCGCCTCGTCGGCGACGTGATCGGGATGGGTGCCGACCGTGCACCATACCGCAAGGCCCGGGCGGGCGTGGCGGGTAAGGCAGCGGGTCAGCGGCGTGGCGGACAGCCGGGTGCCGATCGTCACCATCCCGCACAGGCCGGCCGCTTGTGCCCGGTCGAGCAACGCGTCGACCTCATCGTCGGCGAAGTGGTCGAGGTGGCAGTGGCTGTCGATCAGCATGCGTCAGCCCGGACCCACGGTGGGGGTCTCGACGTGCCTGGGGAAGATGCCCTGGGGCGGTGGAAGCGCCACACCGGCCTCCAACGGGACCACGAGTGCGGCAAGGGTGCGAGCCGCGGCGGGGACGCCGAGCTGGTCGAGCATACGGCCCATGCTGTCCGGCATGAACGGCTGCAGCACCGTTGCCACCTGACGCAGCACGTCGGCCAGCACGCGCAGCACCGAGGCCATGCGCCCGGGATCGGTCTTCCTTAACGCCCATGGCGCCTGGCGGTCGATATAGGCGTTGCTGGCCCGCACCACTTTCCAAACCTCCTCCAGCGCCTCGTGCAGAGCTTGCCGGTCGATCAGGCCGCGCAGGAGCGCGACGAGTGCGTCCGCCTGGGCCAGCAGCGCCTCATCCTCGGCGGTGACCTCGCCGTGCGGCGGCAGGCAGCCGCCGCAGTTGCGCGCGACCTGGGTCAACGTCCGCTGCGCCAGGTTGCCGAGGTCGTTGGCCAGCTCGACGTTCAGGCGGGAGATCAGCGCGCGCCGGCTGAAGTCGCCGTCGCCGCCAAACGGTACCTCGCGCAGCAGGAAGTAGCGCACCGCGTCGACGCCGAACTCGGTGGCCAGGGCACGCGGCTCGACCACGTTGCCGACCGACTTGCTCATCTTCTCGCCGTCCGCAGTCCACCACCCGTTGGCGAACACCCGGCGCGGCGGCTCGATGCCGGCGGCCAGGAGGAAGGCGGGCCAGAACACGGCGTGGAAGCGGATGATCTCCTTGCCGACCAGATGCAGGTCGGCGGGCCAGAATCGCCAAAGCGGCCCGTCCTGGTCGGGATAGCCGAGTGCGGTGATGTAGTTCACCAGCGCGTCCCACCACACGTAGATAACGTGGTCCGAGTCGTCCGGCACGGGAACGCCCCAGCGGAAGCTGGTGCGACTGATCGACAGGTCCTTCAGCCCCTGGCGGACGAAGCTCAGCACCTCGTTACGTCGTCCCGGGGGCCCGATGAAGTCCGGGTTGGCATCATAGAAGGCGAGCAGCCGGTCCTGCCAGGCGGACAGGCGGAAGAAGTAGGAAGGCTCCGTGACCCACTCGACCGGGGCGCCGCTGGGTGCCACGCGGGTGCCGTCGGCGCGGAGCACCAGCTCGTCCTCGCCGTAGAAACTCTCGTCGCGGGTCGCGTACCAGCCCTCGTAGGCACCGAGGTAGATGTGGCCGTCCTGCTTCAGGCGGCGCCACAGCGCGGCGCAGGCCCGGAGGTGTCGCGGCTCGGTAGTGCGGATGAAGTCGTCGAACGACACGTTCATGGCGCGCGCCATGTCGCGGAAGTCGGCGGATACCCGATCGACGAAGTCCTGCGGGTCGACGCCTGCGGCCAGAGCGGCCTGCTCGACCTTCTGGCCGTGTTCGTCGGTGCCGGTCAGGAAGAACACGTCATGGCCGTCGAGCCGGTGCCAGCGCGCCATCACGTCGGCAGCGATCGACGTATAGGCATGGCCGACATGCGGCGCACCGTTCACGTAGTAGATCGGGGTGGTGATGGTGTAGCGCTGTGTCATCGCTCGCTCAGCAGGTCCAGACTCGACAGCAGTGCCTGCCTCTTGTCCAGGTTGAACCGGTCCGTCTCGGCACGGATGCGATGGAGGTCCTGCCAGACTGCCAGCCAGTCGGTTCCGGATATGGGGGCGGGGCCGCCGCGACGGACGGTTTCGCGTATCCGCTCGGATATGGCATCCGCAAGCAGCGTCAGGAAGGTCGCGAAGCCCTGCTCCTTGCGCAGGATCCGATCTGCCAACTCATAGCCGGCGACACCGGAGGCGCCGCCATCCAGCAGATCACGTACCAGCCCCGCCGTCGCGACGCCCTCCTCCCCGGCCAGCGCGACGGCTCGTCCCGGCGCACCGTGCGCAAGCTCCGCCAGCACGCGCCGGCTTCCTTCGTCCTCTTCCGGCAGCAGGCGCGCGAGGACGAGCATCATCTGCGGCAGGTCGAGTGGAGCCAGACGCAGCAGGCGGCATCGACTGCGCAAGGTGGCGAGCAGGCGGCCCGGGCTGTTGCTGACCAGGACCAGCACCGCGCGCGGCGGCGGCTCTTCCAGGATCTTGAGCAGCGCGTTCGCCGCGTGCCGGTTGAGCAGGTCGGCGTCATCGAGGATCACCACCCGCCAGCCGCCCTCCACAGCCGTCCGGCGGAGGAAGTCTCCGATCGGCCGCACGTCCTCGGCGACGATCTCCGTCCGGTGCCGTTGACGCTTCTCGTCGAAGGAGCGTCCGATCGCCAGCAGGTCGGCATGGGTTCCGGCGGCCACTCGCCGGAACACCGGATCGGTGTCGGCGATCGCGAGGTCGGTTCCCGGCCTGCCGGCGAGCAGCCAGCGCCCGAAGCGGAATGCCAGGGTTGCCTTGCCGATCCCGTGCGGGCCAGCGATCAGCCACGCATGGTGCAGTCGATGAGCCTTGGCTTCGGCAACCAGCGTCGCTTCGGCCGCCTCGTGTCCCACCAGCCACCCCTGCCCTCCTGGCGCAGTGGCAGGACTCATCCGGAAAGGCGCTCCAGGACCCTGTCCAGCAGCACCAAGTGCACCTGCTCCACGTCGCCAGCCGCATCGACGACCACGATCCGTTCCGGCGCCGCCCTGGCGACCTGCCGGAACCCCTCGGCGACACGCAGGTGGAAGGCCTCGTCCAGGCGCTCGTAACGGTCGGGGTCGGTGCCGCGGCTCGTCAGTCTTTGCCGCGACACCTCACGTGGCAGGTCGAGCAGCAGGGTCAGATCCGGCACGAGCGGGGTCAGCGCAATCAGCGCGTGGATGAAGGCGAGAGGCTCCGCCTCGCCGCGACCCAGTCCATATCCCTGATAGGCCAGCGTCGAGTCGAAGAACCTGTCGCAGATTACCACCTGCCCTCTGGCGAGCGCCGGGATGATCGTGTGCTCGACGTGGTCGAGCCGTGCCGCGAAGTGCACCAGGATCTCGGCGCGCAGGCTGAGTCCGTGATCTCCCTCGAGCAGCAGCGTGCGCAGTCGTTCGGCACCAGCGGCACCACCCGGTTCCCTGGTATGCAGCAGGCTGTGTCCGTCGCGTTCCAGCCGCTCGGCGAGCAGGCGCGACTGGGTAGACTTTCCGACTCCCTCGCCGCCTTCGAGCGTGACGAACACTCCGCTCACGAGCCGCCGACGAAATGGTCGAGCACCGCCACAGCGCGTGCCGGCAGGCTCTTGCGCTCCACCGCGGCGCCGGCGACCAGGGGAACCTGGATGTCGGTGACGGAGGCACCGGAGATGGTGATCTGGCCGACCTGCTGACCGGTTCGGACCGGCGCCGGTATGGGAGCCTGGTAGTCGAGTGCAACCTTCACCCGGCCCTGCCAGCCGTGCGGCACCGTCACCAGCAGGTCGGCGGCGGCACAGACCGGAACGTTGGCCGCGACGCCAAGCCAGACCGGCGCCACCTCCAGCGGCTGGTTGCGTGTCAGCAGGTGAACGTTCTCGAAGTTGGCGAACGCCCATCCCAGCAGCCGCTCGCCTTCGGCAGCACGGGCCTGCGAGGAAGGCAGCCCGTTGATCACCTCGATGATGCGGTTGCCGTTGCGCTCGGAGCTGACGCAGAGGCCGAACCCGCCGGCGTCGGTGTGTCCGGTCTTCAGCCCATCGGCAAGGCCCTTGTCGACCAGGACGTTGCGGTTGCCCTGGTTGATGTTGTTGAATTTGTAGTCTTTCTCGGAGAAGAAATGGTAGTCGTCGGGGAAGTCGGCGATGAGGTGATGGGCCAAAGTCGCGATGTCGCGGGCGGACATGAGATGGTCCGGATCCGGCCAGCCGGTGGCGTTGCGGAACTGGGTGTTCGTCATGCCGAGCGTCTTGGCCGTGGTGTTCATCTGCGCGACGAACTGTTCCTCGGACCCGGCGATGCCTTCGGCCAGCACGATGCAGGCATCGTTGCCCGACTGGATGAGCATGCCGCGGATCAGGTCGGCGACTGACACCTGGGCGCCGAGCGGCACGAACATCTTCGAGCCCTGCATGCGCCAGGCCTTCTCGCTGACCGGCAGCATCTGGTCGAGGCGCAGGCGTCCGGACTTGAGCATGCCGAACACGAGGTATGCGGTCATCAGCTTGGTCAGCGATGACGGCGGCATGCGTTCGTCGGCAGCCTTCTGGAGCAGCACGGCGTTGGTCTGGAAGTCGCTAATTAATGCCCAGCGCGCCTCAGTGTCGAGCGGCCCGACCGGTGTGTCAGCAGCCGATCCGGTCGGACCTGGCACCACGTCCGCCGCGGCGGATGGGGGCGGCGCCTTGGCCGCGCGATGCGGGCGTACGGCCGCAACTGCGGACGCGACAGAAAAAGGAAGCGCGAGGCTCCCGGCACCGGTCAGCAACAGCCGTCTGCTAGGCACTTCGATCCCTACTCGACGATGATACGTGCCCCGGTTACTCCGGCGCGACGGGCCTGGTCCAGAGCGGCATCCGCATCGGAGGTTCGCTGGAACGGCCCTTCGCGAACGATATACACGACTTGGCGCCCCTGCCCTTCACTTCTGACCGATCCTCCGAGTTCCGCCGCGACCTGATCGGCATAGCCACGCCGGCCGAATTGTCCGCCATCGATCCACAACGCTCCGGGATCGGGAACGCCCTGCTGCACGACCGGGGGCAGACGATCGTCGGCCGTGGCGTCCGCTGCCGTGATCGACCTGCCTCCCGAGACTCGATCTATGGCAGCGCCCGCCATGCCGCCCATATGGCCGCCCGGTGCCGGGAGCGACTCCTCCTGCACGCCTTCCACCGGTGCCGCTGCGACGTCCAGGCGGGGGCCGCCGTCGGCTTTCTGGGAAGCAGCTTGGCTGCGAGCGGGATCGAGGGTGATGTCGACGCGGGCCGGAACACCGGCGATCATTCCGAGCCGCAGGGCTGCCCGCCGGGTCAGGCCAAGAACCCGTCCCTGCTGCGCCGGCCCACGGTCGTTCACCCGCACGAGGATCGTGAGGCCGTTCTCGAGGTTCCTGACCACGACGACACAAGGAAGTTGCAGCGTCTGATGCGCGGCTGCCATTGCATCCGGGTCGAACCCCTCCCCGTCGGCCGTGAGGCCACCGGGCGGCTCAGGGACGATCGTCGCAAGCCCGGTCGCATGATAGTCGAGCTGCTCCCTGGGATAGAACCAGGCTCCGCCCGCACCCTGCCAGGGCAGGCCTACGACGTAATGCGGCCTAGCCGGCGTAGCCAATGGCTCCTGGCGGCGATGACAACCGGTTATCCAGGCCAGCAGGCCGAGCAGGACAAGACCGTGACGGATCCGCTGGCGTCCGATCACGCCGCAGCGTTGCCGATAAGCCCTACCGCCAGGGCATAGAAGTCGGACGGGTTGTAGCGACGGATCACGTTGAAGTTCGAGTACACCATGAAGGCGTCGCCGCCGGCGCCGTCAGGCAGGAGAAGCGCGCCGCTCACATCACCCTGCGAGAACAGCGCTCCGTCCTGCCGGCGAACCCCGGCCTCGGTCCAGGAGGCCAGCGGCCGCGCCGTCTGGCGTCCAGCGAGCGACGGGGCGATCGGACGGGTCAGCGTCACCGGCTGGCCCCATGGCTCGCCTGCCGTCCAACCGCACCGGGCGAGATAATTGGCAATCGAGGCGAACACGTCGGCCCGGTCGGTCCAGATGTTTCTGCAGCCGTCGCCACTGTAGTCCACCGCATAGCGCAGATAGGAGCTCGGCATGAACTGCGGCTGGCCCATGGCGCCGGCGTAGCTTCCGAGCATCGATCCCGGTGCGACGTCACCATTGCCCAGGATGCGCAGCGCGTTCATCAGCTCGGCGCGGAAGAAACCCGCACGGCGGCCGTCATAGGCAAGTGTTGCCAAGGAATCCACGACGTTGAAGGAGCCGATGCGGGTGCCGAAGTTGGACTCCAGGCCCCAGATCCCGATCACCACGCGCGGATCCACGCGGTAGCGACGCCAGATGTCAGTCAGGAGCGTAAGGTTGTCCTGATAGGCTCCAGCCGCACCTCGTTCGCGGGCCGGCGAGATCACGCGGCTTCGATACTGGGCCCATGTGAGGGTGAACTCCGGCTGATGCCGGTCGAGCTGCAGGACATGCGCATTGGGCACCTCCAGCGCCAGGGCCACGTCAAGCACCGACGCCGGTACGCCTCGCTGCAAGGCCTCAGCTCGGACCTGCTGCAGGAACCCGGCATATGAGCCGTCTCCCCGAGGCGAGATCGGTTGACGGGTTCGTGCCGCCGCCGGTCCCAATCCGAGAGCGGCCGAGATACCGGCTGATGCTCCGGCAAAGGTCAGGACACGACGCGTGATCATGCCCGAAGCTGTGCCACAAGCCCCTGTGTGGGACAACGCAGGGAAAAGAATTTGCGTATCAGTCGCAACGGGGTGCGGAGCAGGAGGCAGTCCGGTGGCTGCCCTGTCGGCCATCCACAACCCGCAACCGGCCTATCAACCGGGCGTTGCTGCCGCGAACGGAGCGAGGCATGGCGGTGGAGCAGACGGTAGCAACAACACGCCGTGGCAAGAAGCGTGGCCTGATCGTCTTTGGCGTCGCGATCCTGCTCATCATCCTCCTGATCATCTTCTGGAGCTGGGACTGGTTCATCCCCCTGGTCGAGCGACAGGCCAGTGCGACACTCGGCCGGAAGGTGACGCTGGAACACCTCCATGTCCGCCTTGGCCGTGTCACCCGCATCGTGGCGGACGACGTCGTCGTCGCCGGAACCGACGCATTTCCGCATCCGCTCGCCACCACTCGGCATCTGACGATATGGGTCGACGTGCTTCCCCTGATCCGCCACTCGCAGATCGTGCTTCACCTGATCGATCTGGACCATCCGACGATCGACGCTTCCGCAAGGGCTGACGGAACCAACAACTGGACGCTCGGCTCCGACGCTCCCGCCAAGACGAAGAGCGGCAAGTCCAGCCCGACGATCATCGGTGTGCTGCAGATCGAGGACGGGCAGGTACATGTCAACGACGTCCCGCTGAAGGCCGACTTCAACGTCGCGGTCGATACGCGGAACACTCCGGACCCGGCAAAATGGCCGGTTCCCGCTGACCAGGGTCAGATCGTCGCCGACGCAAACGGCGCCTATGCCAGGCAGCCGATCGTCGGACGTTTCGTCGGCGGCGCCATCCTGTCACTGCGCGACAAGGATAAGCCTTATCCGATCGACCTCAGGGTGGCGAACGGCCCGACCCATGTCTCCCTGGTCGGGACCATAGAGCAGCCCCTGACCTTTGGCGGTGCCCGTCTCAAGCTGCTCTTCGCTGGCCCGGACATGTCGCTCCTGTTCCCGCTGACCGGAGTGCCGATCCCCCAGACGCCGCCATACAGCGTGCAGGGCAATCTCGATTACGCGAAGCAGCGCATCTCGTTCCGGGACTTCGAGGGGCGCGTCGGGTCGAGCGATCTTGGTGGCACGATCACGGTTCTTCCCGCCCACATCCCTACTATCGACGCGACCCTGGCGTCCCGTCGGGTCGACCTCGCCGACCTTGGCGGCTTCATCGGGTCGAAACCTGGACATGCAGGTGACAAGAAAGAAGCACCGACCAGCAGCAAGAACAGCCCTGCCCGGTCCAACGGTGACGTCCTGCCGACGACCCCGTTCAACCTGCCGAAGATCCGCGCCGCCAACGTGCGTCTCTCCTACAAGGGTGAGCACATCGAGAACCCGAACCTCCCGCTGGACAACATCGTCGCCAGGCTGGAGATCCAGGACGGCAAGATCGACATGAAGCAGCTCGATTTCGCGGTCGGGACCGGTCGGATCTTCAGCAGTGTCCTGATGGATCCATCCGGCAGGACGCTGCACACCCGGGCTCATGTCGATTTCCACCGCATCGACCTGTCCCGCGTGATGCAGGCGACGCACACCTTTCACGGCCAGGGCGTGATCGGTGGCCAGGCGAACCTGACGACCGACGGCGCCTCCATCGCGGCGATGCTCGGCAACGGTTCCGGCGGTCTCACGCTGGTGATGTCTGGTGGGGGGGACATCAGCGCCCTGCTTCCCGATATCGCGGGCCTGGAGTTCGGCAACGCCATTCTGTCGGCACTCGGCTTGCCGAACCGGGCACAGGTGCAGTGCTTCGTGGCCGACATGCCGTTGAAAGAGGGCATCCTGTCTACCCAGACGCTCCTCTTGCAGACCACGGAAGCACGGACGGTGGGTCGGGGAACGGTCGACTTCAAGAACCAGACCATGGACTACAGCCTGACCACGAGGTCCACGCACTTCAGCGTCGGCTCGCTGCCGGGAGCTATCAACATCACCGGCAAGCTTGGCAAGCCAGGGATTTCTCCCGGAGCCGAGGTGGTGGCGAGAGCGGGCGCCGCGACCGGACTCGGCATCCTGCTGCCGCCGCTGGCGTTGCTCCCGATGATCCAGTTCGGGGTCGGCGACGCTGGTGCCTGCCAGGCCGCGCTGACAGAGATGAAGGACCATCCTGCCGCGCCGCCGTCATCGCGTCGCCGTTCAAGATAGGCTTTGCTCGGGAGCAGGCGTGAGAAAACAGGTGACGCGACCCGGCACCGGAGATATGCCACCGCACCCGGACCTGTCCGGACGGTGGTTGGCATCTCCGCCCGCCTGAGCGACGTGGAGATCCGGTAGGTGCCAGGTAGTTGCGTATCGTCGGTCATCCGGATTCGGTAGGACGTGTTCCCGCTATCCGTTTCCAGTCTGTTCAAGGCGGCTGGCGTTCATCCTCTTCTCCAGGGTTTGGCGATCATCACCGGGACCTTCATCCTTGAGGATGCTGCTACGGTTCTGGCTGCGATGCAGGCGCAGGACGGAAAGATTGCTGTCGGGCTGGCGCTGGGTTCCCTTTATGTCGGGATCATCGCTGGTGATCTGGGCTTGTACGGCTTGGGCCGCTTAGCCACGTTGTCCGGTCGTATCAAGCGGCTCCTTCCTCCAGAAAGGCGGTTTCGTAGCCGACAGTGGATAGAACATCGCGTGTTTCGCGTCGTCTTCATCAGCAGGTTCATCCCTGGTGCGCGGTTGCCGACCTACACGAGTTGCGGCTACCTCCACGCGAGCTTCAGCCGTTTCGCCTTGGCCGCCGTCACGGCGACCTCGATCTGGACGACCCTGCTGTTTCTCGTGGCGCAACATGTCGGCCAGTTCCTGATCGACCATCTCGGCGCCTGGCGGTGGTTCGGCGCCGTTATGTTTGCCGCCGTGATCGTACTGATGGGCCGCCTTGTCACGCGCCTCCAGGGAGAGCCAGAATGACGGCAGTGGCCGCACCCGCCCGGATCGTCCACCCGAGGTCGATCTCGGCGTTCGAGTTCTGGCCAGGCTGGCTGTTCTATATCCCCGTCGTGGCCTTCTGGATCCTGATGGGTCTCCGTCATCGCAGCTTCAGCCTTCCCACCGCCGCGAACCCGCGGGTCGAAACCGGTGGCTTGTGCGGTGAGCGCAAGACCACGATCCTTGATCAGGCGGGACCCGACGCGGCCAGCTGGATCGCCCCCTATGTCGTCCTGACAACGGGGGTGGATGACCTGGTCAGAGCACTCGAAGCGATGGCCGAAGCTGGCCTGTCGATGCCGGTGGTGGTGAAGCCGAACATCGGCTGCAATGGAACCGGTGTTCGACTTGTAGATACCCAGGCGGCCTTGGACGTGGCTTTGCAGGCTTTTCCCAGAGCCATTGAACTCGTCATACAGGAACTGGTCACCTACGATGGCGAGGCTGGCATCTTCTACGTCCGCGAGCCCGGTGCATCAACCGGCCGGATCACTTCGCTGACGCTGAAGCAAGCGCCCATCATCGTTGGCGACGGTCGGTCGACCATCCGCTCCCTGGTCCTTGAGGACGAACGCTCGAGACACGTTCCCGAGCTCTACCTGCCTCGCCTGGCCAACCGGCTGGACGAGGTCCTGAAGCCGGGAGAACGCCTCAGGCTCGTGTTCGCCGGCAACCACTGCAAGGGCTCGATCTTCACCGATGGCAGCCACGACATCACCCGTGCGTTGACCGGCCGGGTTGATGCGATCATGCAGGCCATTCCCGACTTCCACTTCGGCCGGCTGGACGTGCGTTTCGAGAGCGCCGTCGCGCTGCGCCTTGGCGAAGGCTTCCGTATCATCGAGATCAACGGCGTCGGTTCGGAGGCGACCCACATCTGGGACCCACGCACTTCACTGTGGGCTGCCTACCGCGATCAGTTCAAGCACTACAGGATCGCGTTCGAGATCGGTGCCGAGATGAGGCGTCGCGGCGCGAAGCCGACGCCGCTGCTCGAACTCCTCGCCTTCTGGCGCCTGCAACGCCGCCTGATGGCATGCTACCCGTTGAACGACTAAGATGTTCTGGACCTGGACGGGATACCGTCCTAGCTGTCGCAACCGCCGGCTGTCCCACCGCTGCCAAATATGTATCGGCTGACCTGCTGCTCCAGATTGGTCGGTTCGCACGTGTCGGTCACCGTCGCGTCGGACGGCAGCGTCCGGCGCGAGTTGCCGGGATCGACCAGGAGAGCTTCGCCGGACGTGAGAGTGCTGCTTCCGATCGACAGCTTCGTGTCGACTGGAAGCTTCAATACCTGTTCGATCTGGAACGTCACATCCGACGCCATGGTGCGTGGGTCCAGGGTGATCGTCTTCACCCGCCCGACCACGACACCTGCCAGAACCACATCAGCGCCCTCATGCAAGCCGTTGGAGGAAAGGAAGCTCGCCCGAAGCTCATAAGTCCGGCCGCCCCCGGTTCCGTTCAGCTTAGTCGCATAGCCGTAGAACCCGACCGCCACGCAGAGCACAACCGCGCTGGCAGCCGTCGCGGTGATGCCGTGCCGTCCGAAACGGATCGTCGTGGTGGTCATGACTAGGCCATAGCCAGCACCAGCACCCGAGGTCAACTCCAGCGCCTTGCCGCCTGCCCGATTATGCGGCACCAGAGCCTGTCGCTTCGTCGGGACCTCCCATGACTACCATCCAGGCACTCATGCTCGCACTGCTCCAAGGGATCACCGAACTGTTCCCGGTCAGCAGCCTCGGACATGCGGTGATCGTCCCCCGCTTGCTGCACTGGCCCCTCGACGAGCACGGACCCACCTTCCTCCCCTTCCTAGTCATGCTTCACGTCGGCACCGCAGTGGCTCTGCTGTTGTTCTTCTGGCGTGACTGGCTTGCCCTTGGTCGCGGTGCGATAGGAGCGGCTGATCCACTTCACGTCAAGGAAAGCCGCTACATTGCCGCATTGATCATCGTGGCTACTATTCCGGCGGTCATTGTTGGCTACGTCCTGGAAAGCTTTCTTCGCAATCTGTTCGGCACCCCGCAGATCGCCGCGTGCTTCCTGGTCATCAACGGCCTCATTCTGCTGGTTGCGGATCGATTGCGTGCCCGTCTTCCGGAGGACGCTGACAAACCCATCGCAAGCTTGACGCTCGTTGATGCGTTCCTGATCGGCATCTGGCAGTGCACGGCGTTCCTGCCCGGCATCTCGCGCTCCGGCGCCACAATGACGGGCGGCCTGTTGCGCGGCATAAGCCACCAGACTGCTGCCCGTTTCTCGTTCCTGATCGCCTTGCCGATCATTCTGGCTGCAACCGCATCCCAGCTCCTGAGGCTTCATCAAGCACACATGGGCCTGCAGGCGCTCCGGCCCGCACTCCTTGGGGCACTGGCAGCTGCCGTAGCGGCGTGGTTGAGCACGGCGTTCCTCATGCATTACTTCCGCAACCACGAAGCTTGGGCTCTTCGCCCGTTCGCGATCTACAGCATCGTCGCAGGAGTGCTGAGTCTTGTCGCGTTCCGTGTTTTTTGAAGCGGGCCAGCCTGACGATCTTGGGCAGAGCAGGATGATGACCTGATGCTGCACTTTCGGGCAGTCGGAACGACCCTCTCGATCATCCTGTCGATCGCGGCCTTGCCCGCCAGCGCCGGACCACGGAACATCGCTGTGGAACCGGTGTCCCGGATGAGCCAGGACTGGTGGCGCACACGATTCGGGGAGAAACAGATCGAGCTTCATAGAACGCCGGTCGACCTGTTGTGGCTCGGCGACTCCATCACACAGAACTGGGAGCGATCGAGCGACGAGGGGTGGCTGAATTTCGCTCCGGTATGGCAGCGCTTCTATGGCGATCGTCACGCCGTCAACCTCGGCTTCAAGGGTGACAGCACCTGCCATCTGCTTTGGCGTCTTCAACACGGCGAGCTGGATGGTATTGCGCCACGGGTAGCAATCATTTTAATCGGGGCGAATAATTTTGGTCATATCCACACCGATGCCGACGAGACGTTCGACGGGGTCGAGGTGATCCTGGACGAAGTACACCGGCGGCTGCCGCAAACCCGTGTCATTCTGCTCGGAGTCCTTCCCTCCATCCGTTCCGACTGGGTGTCCAGGAACACGATCTATCTGGATCGTCGCCTCAAGGCGACAGCCGGCGATCGGTCCTACGTGACCTACGCCGATGTCGGCGACTTGTTCCTGACACAGGATCGGGTCGACCCCACCAAGTTCATCGACCCACTCCTGACGCCTCCCGCTCCTCCGCTGCATCCGACCGCACAGGTCCAAACGGAGATCGCTGAGCGGATCGAGCCGATCCTTGCCCGCCTGCTCGGGGACCATGTCCACCATTGATGCTGAGTGCTTGGTGGCGGCGGCTTAACGCTGTAGCAACTTGATCAGCCCATGCTGTGACTTCTGCCTGGAGCGCCGCCAGCCAATGCAACCACACATTTTTATCGCCACGCCGTGCTATGGAGGCGTGGTCACTCAGGGTTACATGCAGTCCGTCTGCGCCCTAATGGCAGCCGCTCCGGAAGCAGGCGTTGCCCTGACCCTGGCGCTGCTTGGCCAGGACGCCCTGATCACCCGTTGCCGCAACACCCTGACCAGCCATTTTTTCGCCACCCAGCAGGCTACCCACATTCTGTTCATCGATGCCGATATCTCGTTCGAGCCGAAGAACGTGTTCCGCCTTCTGGCTGCCAGAAAATCCGTCGCCGCAGGTATCTATCCGCTCAAGGCTTATTATTGGGACAAGCTGTGTCAGGAGCGACTGGTGCAGGGGGAGCCGATAGAAAGCGCGGGCCTCCACTACGTCGGCAAGCTGGAAGCAGGGGAACGCCTGTTGCGTGACGGAGACTTCGCCACTGCGGTCCACGCCGGGACCGGCTTCATGCTGATCGAGCGCGCCACCATCGAGCAGATGCAGGAGGGATATCCAGAAACCCGGTATCAAGGTGTTGACGCCTACACGTCCGGCGGCCGTGCCAGCCCGGGTGGCTATGCCTTGTTCGACTGCATCATCGACCCCACCAGCGGAACCTACATGAGCGAGGACTTCACATTCTGCTTACGCTGGCAGCAGCTTGGAGGCCGGATCTGGCTCGACACCTGTGCCAGCCTGACGCACAACGGGCCCTCCGACTTCAAGGGTGTCCCGGATCGGCGGTTCGCCTCGTCAGGGGCAAGGAGCTGACGGACGATCCTCTGCCAACTCCTGCGCGCGTCAGCCATACCACTCGATCACCATCAGCCCATCCGCACCCTTCCCTCCGGCGCCCGAAGCGCCGCCGCCGCCACCACCTCCCGGCCACAGCCCATTCGAGCCGAGCGTGCCACCGAAGCATGCACTGGCACCCAGTACGCCGAAGCTGGGACCACCGGCACCTCCCACGTTGATCGATCCGAGCTGGAAGCCGCTCTGCCCAGGTCCGACCCCGAACGAGCCGATGAAGTTGATGCTGGTGGTCGAGGGCAGACCGGCCGCTCCGCCTACTCCGACCTGTCCGGCCTGTCCTCCCGTGCCGTTGATCCCTCCCGAGACCTGCACGACGTTCGCGAACGTCGTTGTCGTGGAACCGTTTGTGCCCCCTCCCACCTGGATGGAATAGGACGTCCCGGCAGCGACAGCGATCAGCACCTCCTCATAACCCCCGCCACCCCCGCCACCGCCGGGGTAGCCTGCACCAGCGCTCCCGCCGCTTCCTCCGGCCCCCCACATGCGCGCCAGAACCGACGACACGCCAGGCGGACATGTCCAACTGTAGGTGCCGGCCGCACCCCAGGCCGCGCGGTTCCGCGTGGTCGCTGCGGCAACGAAGGCAGTCGTCGCCAGCGCGAGGCTGGCATCGCCTGCGGAAGGTGTTGGCGCCGTGGGCGCTCCGGCGAACGCCGGAGACAGGATCGGCGCGGCCTGAGGCAACTTGACCGATACGAACGGTGCACCGGCAGCAGCCGTGATCATGCTCGGGTCGACTGCAGTCGCAGACCCGGGTACGACGATCTGCCACAGGGCCGTGTAGCCGGCAGGAACCGCCGACGGCGCTGTTGCGGCGAACACCACCCGCTGCTGCAGGATGGACGCCTGGGCCTGCCCGTTGCCCTGGGCGCCAAACAAGGTCTGCCCCGGGTTGGCAGCGTTGTAGTAGGCGAGGGTTGAACTTCCTGCCTGGACCTCGACCACCCCACCGGAAATGATCGTTGTTCCGGTTCCAGGCAGGCTGACCACCACCGGAGCCGTGTTGATCCCGGTCTTGACCACCAGGTCACCATCCGGCGGAAGAGCACCATAATATCCGGCGTCGATTACCGTCGGCAGGGTCATGCTGCCTGGGCCGACTGTGACCGTCAGGCCACCGCCTGGAGTGCAAGCAAGCCCGTCGGCGTAGACGCTGCCGTCTCCGATCGTCATCTTGGCCAGGTAGCCAAGTGCGACCATCGTATTGCGAGATTGGAGCAACTGGTCCGTGTCGAGCGGCACGGCTCCAACATAGACGATTTGACGGTCCACCGCTTCACTCCGGCTGTTAGTTCCGGCTGTCCCGCAGCCGGCAGTTGCGCAAGCAGTTCAGGTTCGATCAGAGATCGGACATATCAGCTCGTTGTCGTGACCCAGGCGATGCTGCCAGCCGGGATCACTCGGCAGACCGCCTCATTCAGCGCCACTTGGTCCAACGTGATGGCAGCTCCGGTCCACAGCGTCACCGGATCGTCCGCCTCACGTATGCCGACCTGCTGGCTGCTCGGTATGTAGCTCGTGGCGACCGATCCCGGCTCGATCTGCCAACACTGCGTCAGCAACGGCGTGTCCATCAGGGAGCTCGACTGCCCGCCCAGCGTGATCGTGACGGTGCGGTTCGCCGCTGTGCCGGAAGGCAGGGTCGTCGACAGTCTCTGCCAAGTTCCGGTGATCGAAAGGGTCGCAGCCGCATAGGCTACGGCGCCATACTGGTCGCTGAAGCTGAGGCCGCAGGAGGTGAAGGTGTGGTCCGGTGGCAGCATCAGCCAAAACGATGCCGTCACTGCGGATCCGGTCGTGACGATCTGGATGGACGGCCCCGTGATCGTGCCGCCGCTGTAGATGCCTACCTGCATGACCGGCATGTCGGTCCACAGAGCATTTGCGCCGGACGGATCGACATCCCATCTGGCGACGGCAGTGGCAGACGCCAGCTGGAAACCGCTCCAGCCGATGCTGTCCTTGATGAGGTTGAACCCACGCGGCTCGATCAGCAGGCCCGCCGCATCACCGTCGCTGTAGACCGGTCGCAGGACATGGCGTCCTGCGATCTGCATCGCGCCATCAGCGTCGATGAAGCTCGCGTCCGACTCCCGCCGGGTCGTCTTCCCGTCGGTCGACACCGCAACGAGGTACTGGAACGGAAGGGTCGAGGATCCGAGGCGCAAGCCCGCGGTCCCATAACCCCCACCTCCGCCGGCCCCACTAACCGCTGCGCTTCCATAGCCGCCGGTGTCAGCAGACCGGAACG
This sequence comes from uncultured Acetobacteraceae bacterium, assembly GCA_964249735.1. Lineage (GTDB taxonomy): Bacteria > Pseudomonadota > Alphaproteobacteria > Acetobacterales > Acetobacteraceae > Lichenicola. The sequence goes on from CAXUDP010000005.1 coordinate 29,876, forward strand.
GCTCGAACAGGATCGGTGCCCCTCCCAGCAGGGCGGCAACTGCCTGCGAGACCGCCGACCGCGTCGCACGTGGAAGCAGCAGGTTCGCGCTGATCCTGCTACGGAATCCGCTATCCGACTCCCCCGCCATTCGCTTGATCGTCGTGCCGAAGAAATCGGCGCAGATCATGTCGAGGAAGCTGCCTGTCGCGGACGAGATCCTGCTCTGCTGCACGACGAACTGGATGAGCGCGTAGCAGTATGCCCATCCGCAGCCTATGCCGGACAGGACCCCATCCAGCACTGGCGTGGCGCTGGTCGTCGCACCCGGTGCGGTGAGCGGAAACCATGACGGCGGCAAGACCGCGCGCATCCGCGATATCATGTCTGCACAGGTACCGGTGCCGGTCCCGCCTGGCCCTGAGCCGCTCATGCGAGGAGAACGGCAATGGTGAAGACACCGGACCTGACGACGGTGCCCGCCTGTCCCCCGACATCTCCCCCTGCCCCATCGAGTAGGACGTCCTGCACGTTCGAGACGTTGGCGTCGGCATCGTAGCAGAGCCCGGCGATGCGCGAGATCCGAAGCGCCTGACCAACTCCGAGACCGTTGATGTAGCTCGCAAGTGCTGCGTTGACGTTGGACTGCACCGATGTGCCGTTCGCAGACGGGTTGATCGTCAGGGTCAGGCTGATAGCGGCCGTCAGCAAGGTCGGACCGGCGATCGAGATCGATGTACCGATCGGCCGGACCTCATCGACGGCAGCTGAGACCGATGCAAGCAGCGCTGCGGTCGGGTCGCCACTTCCATCATCCACGATGATGTGCACGTGCCCGGGCATGGAACTACCATCGGCGGCCACGTTTTCCTGGATGCTGTAGGTCAGGTTCTGCTGCACCGAGGCGATCGCATACACGAGTGCCTGCTCGGTCGCCTGCGCCCGGGTGTTGATGTAGGTGACGAAGCGCAGCCGGAGTGCCGCGTCCGTCTCCGCTCCCTGGCCGCCGGTGAAGGCGGTCGGGTTCGACACGATGTCGATGCCCGGGATCGCCGTTCCAAGGACGTTGACGACGCCGCTCTGCACGTTGCCTGCAGGACCCGGCACCGTCGCCTGCACCTGGACCGTGACCGATGCTGTCCCCGCCGGACGCGTGTAGGGGCCGTTGACCACCGCGAACGTCTGGGAACCGTCACTCGAGCGTACGGTCGCGCCAGTGTTGATCGTAGCACTCTGCGTCGCAGGGCTGAAAGACGACAACACGACGCTGCCCGACGCGCTTGTCGCCGCCAGCCGGGTCATGCCGAAATCCTGTATCCAGCTGTCGGCATCGCTGCCGATGCTGGTCGCCAACCGTGTCATCGTCAGCACCTGCAGAACCAGATACTGCAGCCAGAGCCCGACGGAGGCCGAAGCCTCAAGGATAGCGCGCATGACCGATCCCACGGTCAGGTCGATCAGGCTGGAGCACGCTCCCTGAACGGTGGAAGCCATGCTGTCGACGAGGGTCGAGAAGTTCTGCAGGGAAAGCTGCATCTAGCCTCCGATCGGCAAGGTAAGTGTCTGGCTGCTGCCCGACACCGCGTCGGTGTAGGTGATCGCTGCGAGAACGACCCCTGGCGAGCCGCCGGACAGCACGACCTGAGGTTCGGGAGTCGTCGAGACCGCTGCCTCGTACGCCATCTGCGCCTTGATGATCGCCACGATCTGCTGTTGCGAGGCGACCGTACCGATCAGGCCGGGCAGACCGGCGCCGTAGGAAAGCTGCCAGATATAAGTCGCAGCGCCGGTAAGCAACCGATGCAGGACCCGCTGCTGGGTTTCCAGATTCGTCGTGACAACCGCGAGGTCGCCCGTAGCGCCAAGCTGGAGGTCCTCTCCCACCACATGTGCCAGATCAGCCATGGGACGGCTCCGGCATACCTGAAGCGCCCTGCCCCGGCTGCACGGCCGAGTGCACGTGACTGGCCAGGCTGACGTTCGCAGCGACAACATCGCCGGTGACGCTCAACGTCCCGTCCAGGACCACAGTGCCCCTGAGAAAGATACTTCCCTTCGTCAGGTGCACGTAGTTGCCGCCGTCCAGGAAGATCCCGAGCTCACCCGGCTGGACCGGGCTTCCGGTCGCCGGACTGGACGGAGGCATGAGAATGACGTCGAACAACCGCGCGACGACAACCGGATGCTCCGCGTCACCCTCCACCGGGACCACAAGCACCTGGGTTCCGATCTCCGCTGGACAGGCGATGCGCAGGCCGCTCGCCGCGATCGCGCCATCCGGGATCCAGCCGCTTTCCAGCCCTTCGGGCTGGATCGTGACCTTGACCGCGTGCGATACGGCATCGACGCTGGTCACGAGTGCGTGGCGAGGCTGACCAAGAGCACCGGCCTGCGTCGCCGCATGAAGCTTCACCGTCTCCAGCCAGTCACTCATTGCCGGTCACTCCAGGGTCAGACCGTCCGGTGATGTGCTGGATGAAGCCCTTCTCCAGCGACATCTGCCGCTCGATCTGGTCGAGCGTGTACATCCCGTCCCAACCGGTCCCGGTGCCGACGAGCCTTGCCCGGTTCCGCGTCGTCAGCTCCAGCTCGCCCGCCATCATGCCCCTGATGACGCGCTGGTGCGCACGCAGCTGCGAGTAGGTGGTCTGGGCCAGAGCGTCCGCCTGGTCTGCGAGCAGGTTCGGCTTCAGCACGAGGAACTGCTTGGCAGTGGCATCCGCGGTCTTCGGAAACACGCTGTTCACCTGTCGTCTCTGCCGACTGTTCCAGCTTGCGACCGTCACCTGGATCGGTCCGGACAGCCCGACCATCCGCTCCATGGTGAGATCCGATATCGAGAGCGTCGGCGAGGCCGACCCAGCCTCCGGCGCCACGTATGTGATGTCGAAGGTGTCGGAGTCCTGATTGGCAGCCTGCTTGAAGTGCAGGGTCGTGCCGTCGACCCAAAGGTCATAACCTTCGAGGTTGGCAAGCTCTGCCAGCAGGTCCCAGCCGTTGGCGTGGCGGGAGAACGCTCCGAATGCCGCCTTCGTATGCTGGATCTGATAGTATTGTCCGACCAACCCGCTTGTCGCATCGACGTCCGCCGACAATCCGCAGGCACCCGCCAATATCGTTGCGAGTTCAGAACTTGTATGGTTCAGGTAGGCATCCTGTAGAGGCATGTCGATCAGCCGGGCCGCATGATCGCGACCTTCGAGCGACACTAGACCACTCACCTGATCGAGTCCGACTCGATCCACCCCACCGGTGATCATCGACGTCCAGTCGAGGTCACCTTCCGATGCACCCAAAGGGAGAAAACTGAAGTCGATCTCGGCGTCCAGGGTCTCCTGGTCGATCCAGTCTTGTCCAAGCGTACGGGCGATCTCGTTGAAGCTCGCATGCACGCGGAAACTGGCCGCCTGGGAGCCGCGCCGGGACACGATCTCTGCGGAACGACACCCGTTCACCGGTGTGCCGTTGATGATGAGACGGATGCGAGGCCGCCTGACAATGCTTGCGCTCATGTGGGAGGCAATCCACCCGTGGCACTCGTATCGAGGCTCGGCAACAGCAGCGTCGTCAGGCCGAAGATCAACGGATCCGTGATGTTGTTGAGGGACGCTATCCTGTACCACTGTGTGGCATCGCCCAGTTCCTGCGCTGCGAGCGCGAAAAGGTTGGTTCCGGCGACCACGACTGTTCGCATCATCACCTCAGGAATGAACGAGGGGTGCAGGTAGCTGTGCCGTGGCCGAAGCCACGTTCGAGTTCGTCCTGTTGAGGTATCCTCCGCCACGAACCAGCGCAGCCAGTGCGGCCGCCTGTGCGGTCGCCGCGGCGAGAGCGGAGGCAGACGTGAAGGACAATCCGCCAGCCGGCGCCGCGAGGTGTCCCACGGAAGCTGCGTTGATCGCGGTGGAGACGGTCGCCGCCGCTGCTGTCAGGTTGCCCTGGATCTGCGCATAGCCGGAAGAATTACCCGCTATTGCAGCCGGGATGATCGAGGAAGTCGTGGCAAGGCCGGTTGCCACCGATCCCATCATGACGGCGGAAGCGGCACCTGATGCGGCGGCAGCCCCGCCGGCCAGGGCTGCATAGCTGGATACGGCCGCAACACCGGCCTGCAGAACGCCCTGCGCGTTCGACAGGTCGCCCTGCATGGCGAGATCGGCACCCGATGCGTCTCCCGTCACGTCGCCGGGATCCGGCACAATTTCCGTCCGGATCCTGTAGGAGATGACGGCGCCCTGATCCTGATAATCGTATTCGAAGTGGACGATGATGACGTTGAACATGTAGTCGCCGAAGCTCAGTCCGTACGGGCTGCCCTGCTGCCGCATGAAATCCAGCCTGCGCGCGCGTTGCGCAGCGTCCGGACCGACGAACATGCCGCGCCACGCGATCGTACCCGGATCGGCTCCCATCGCATCAATGATCCGGCCGCCGCCCGGGGTCTTGTGGATCGTGACCGCCTGCGCGCCGCCGATGCTGATCCGCCCCGGAACCTCGTGCCCCTCCAGGACGAGCTCACCGATGATGAGCGGAGCCGGGCGTACCAGCAGGGACGCAGCCGCGGACAGCAGCCCGAGATAGCCGCTCACTGCGGGATCTGCATGCCGGAGTGGATCGGCACCGCCCGGAGGTTCACCCGGGACGGCCCGTGCGCCGGCAGGGACGCCTGGCTTGCCTGTGACGACGCAGCGACCTGTCCCAGCCTCCGCCCGTCGATGACCACATCACCTGTCAGGCTCACCATCATCATCCGTCCCGCCTCCATGCCTTGGCCGCCTTCCGCGACAGCGCCGGGGCCAGCCGCCTGTCGGCTGTCAGCGCTGCCCTGCATGACGCCGCCGGTCGAGGACGCGCCTGGTCTGCCGGCCGTGAAGGCAGGCGGCACGACCTGCCGTTGCAGCACGTCCTGGCTCAGCTCCCTCCGTGGCGCTGACACGACGCTGCGCTGCAAGACGGCAAGACGGTGTTGTGCATCGCTCGTCGAACCGAACCCCGGCACCTCCAGCGGAAGGCTGCGGCTCGCGGACGACGAAGCGGGGCGGCCGGTCGCCTCGCCGTGAGACGCTCCCGGCGCCGCGTACATGATCTCCATGCCGGCCTTGCGACCCGGATCGACACCGTCGGCCGATGTTGCGGCGTCGCGCAGGCTTGGCCGCGAGATGATCAACGACAGGGCCTTCCTGCCTCCGGTTACCCTGCCGGCTGCTTGAAGGGCCGCCGACCGCGGCGGAGCCCTCGATGCCTGCTCCTGTCCGCTGCGGGTGGAGCGGCCGCCACCTCCACCTGCCAGAACGGTCTCGACCGGTACCAGCGGCGAGCGCAGCGGAGACGCCGGCGAGGCCATCTCGACCGCTGCCAATGGCGGCCGCAGTTGCGACACCGACTTCACGGCCTCCCGTTTCCCCGGCACCGATGCGGCCGAAACGACCCTCACACTGTCCTCCGTCCGACCGTTCTCCTGATCCGCAACCTCGGCGGGCAGACGTGCATCACGGGTGCGCGTCCCGGAAGTGGCCGCCGCCACCGCCCGAGTCGGAGCCGGCATGGCAGCCACCACCTCATGGCCGGGCCGCAACGAGGCGGTCGCCATCGCCTGCAGGCTGCCCACCGGTGCCGGACCGGCGACAGGCCATGCCGTCGCATCGGCGACCGTCTGGGGGGGAGATGGCAGATCCAGCCGGTGCAGCCTGGCCGGAAGCGGAAGATCACGCGAACCAAGCCGGGTCAGCCGGGCAGCCAGAGCCGCAAGCTTGTCCAGCCTCCGGCTGCCCTTCCCACCCAGAACGGCGAACCGCATGTCCCCGCGCCGACCAGTCGACGGATCCTGGTTCTTCCGGTCCAGCAGGGCCAAACCGATGCGGTGCGACAGGATCAAGCTCGCCTCCCTTCGCCGGATCAGGACCCGTTGCTTCAGCCGACCACCGACCAGCTGAAGGAGCCCCAGTCGAAAACCTGCCCGTCGAGTTCACCAAGGGCGACACAACAGGCAAGACGTCGTGTTTCCGACATGTTCATGACTTCCGACCACGGCACTCCCCCCTTCACCAGGAACAGGACCTGGCGAAGCAGGGAGTGCCTGCTCAGTTTTTTGCGGTATCGAGCTCCCGATCACCCTGCCCGCCCATTTCCGTCTCGTCCGGATAATGCACGCGCGCCAAGGCCTCCATGCCGACGTTGCCGATCCGCCGTCCGAGCTCGCGGACGCCTTCCTTGGTGACCGGCATCATGACCGGCTTGCCATCGATCGCGTTGACCGAGCAGATCATCAGCGCGTACCGCATCCAGGCGGACGAGGATGCCGCAGTTCCGGCAGCCTCGATCAGGTCGAGCATGTCGCCCGGGTTTGCCTCGCGCAGCGCGAAGCGTCGTCCGTCGCCGCTGTCGATCTCCGCTGGCAGTGCCATCAGAGACGGTTCCTCTGGCTGGCATAGAAGCTGACCACCTGCTTGACGATGTTCTCGGCCTGGTAGTGGCCGGCATGGGTCAAGGTCAGCGACACACCGACGAACTCGTAGGTGCTGGTCGAGCCGTCCGCCTCCGACACGTACTGGTAGACCGTTCCGGAACCGATCACGCCCGAGTTCCAGAATGCCGCCTCGATCGCGGCCACCAAGTCATCAAGCGCCGACGACCCGCGGTCGACCTGGAACTGCCCGCGCCATCCCGCCGGGGTGTTGAACTCGATCGGCACGCTGTTCAGCGGGTCGGAACGCTGCTGGCGCACCTCCTGCTGGGCCTGGAACCCGGTCACGTCGCGCAGGTCGAGCCGCGTGCCGTTCCAGAGAAGAACGACTTGGCAGTCACGGCCGATACTGTAGGGATTACCCAATCGAGGCCTCCTTGCTGTGCATTGGCATGCTGGTCTTCACTCGTGGATCAGCTCGGGGAGCTGCCGTTCGCGGTCGACACGGTCACGCTCTGGCCGCCCTGCAGGTTGACAATGAACTTCTCGTTGATGCCCTGGTACTGCACCTGGACATCCGCCTGTACGTAGCCCAGCGCGGTCCGCGTCTGCGGGTTGTTCGAGCCGTCGCAGACCACCGCATAGGGCATTGCCCCGGTGATGCTGCCGAGGATCCCCTGCTGCACCAGGCTGGACAGGTATCCCAGCAGCGTCGCGCGGATGTTGGACAGCAGCGTCGAGTTGATGACGCTGCCGACATAGCCGCCCATGCCCGCGGCCAGCGTCTCCGCGATGAAGTTCGTCATCCGGGTGTAGCTGTCGCCGGCGATCACCGCGTTGCTCGAGCTGTTATGCCCGCAACGGACCGCCCAGTAGGAGCCGCCAGGTGCCGGGTTGCAGATCACGTCGATGCCGGCGGAGAACAGCGTCTGCAGCTCGGCCGACGAGTACGTCAGCGCCTGGCCACTGGAGGCGAGGCCGCTCTTCTGGCTTCCGGCAATGCCCGACAACGGCTTGTTGAGGCTGGACTGCTCGGGCGACAGGTTCGCCAGGCAACCGGCGACAAAACCCTGCGGGCTGACGATACGCGTCTGGGAGTTGGTCTGGTCATACCAGAACAGCCAGTCCCCGAACATCAGCTTCGCGGCGTAGCTGTCCAGGCCCGCCTGGTCCTTGGTCTGCACCGCGGTGGCGATGGAGTCGCCGCTCGGCCCGACGAGGATCATGTAGATCCCTTCCGACAGGCCGAAGCTGCTCTGCACCGTCCACTGGGTTGAGTCGCTGCAGTCTGCCAACATGCCGATGGCACATCCGCGGCCACGCAGCGCATACATTCCGGTCCGGCTCAGCCCGTCATTGCCCACTAGCGACGACGCCGCGATCCCGCTGATCCCGTCCGTGCCGTTGAGCAGGGTCTGGCCGCTGATGGAAGCCGGCGCAGTGGTCGGCCCGTTGCCCGCCGTGGCGACGCAAAGCGCGGAAGGTCCCCTTGTCGCGCTCGTTCCGTTGTTGACCGCGCTGATCACGCTGGCCCAGAACGTCGGGTTGCCGGCGCTTGGGTCGAGGTTGTCGAAAACCTCCGGGAGCTGACCCGGCATCTGCAACGTCAACCGCCAGCTTCCTGCCCGCGATCCGGCACCCAGGTTGATGCTGATCTGGTTGCCGAGGCTGCCCGAGCACACGGCAGTGAGAAGCATGGGATAGCTGTTGTTGCTGTAGAGCAGCGCATACGTCGCCGAAACGTCGGTTCCGTCGGTCACCCGCACGCCGACGAACGAGGTAGCGCCCTGCTGCTGCGCGCAGGCGATTGGCGTCCCGAGATCGTATTGCCGTGCCAGCACCGGTCCGAACGCCGCGTTGTAGTCGGCAATGCTGCCCATCACCACCGGCTGGTTGACCGGCCCCCAGGATGCGGTCCCGACGATGCCGATCTTGTCGGTCGGAACACCGTTGAGGGACAGGGTCTGCGGCGACGCGATCTGGACGTACAGGTCCGGCACGACGAGAGCGGCCGTGTTCAAGGCGCCCGACTGTGTGATCTGCACCATGCCTCAGTGCTCCCCGGCCGGAACGGGCGTGGTTTCGGTGCTCGGCAGCACCGGAACCAGCACCAGGTTGCTGTTGCCGCCTGCCAGGATCGCCTGGATCGTGGCGGGATCCGTGATGACGTCACCACGGCTGTAGCGACCGAACGCATGAAGCACGATCAGCGCGGTGGGTGTGGGTCTGTTCATTCGAATCCTATCTAGTTGACGAGATCGAGTTGAGGGACCGTCGACTGCCGGACTGCCGCTGCCAGTGCTGCGCCGATGGCGGCCACGCGTCCCATGTCCGGTCCAGCCGCCGTGAAGGTCGGCATCACCCAGCCACCCTCGGCGAGCTCGTTCCACGCGTAGATCAAGCCGACCTGCGCCGGACAAGCGGATGCCTGCGAAACGAGATAGTCCACCATCTCCACGACATGGGCGCCGAGCTGCGCATCGACCGGCGCGTCATAATAGTTGTCGACGGTAAGGCCTGTCGGGATCGGGTAGAACGGCTGCGGCGTCTCGACCAACGGCCTCTGGTCCCAGCCGCTCATGGCGGTCGGGATCATGGGAAACCCGGAGCTGCCGCGCGCTGCCCAGTCCGCACGAGCCGCCTGCGTCAGCGACGTGTACGGCTGCTCCGAACCATCCAGCTGCGGCACCGCGTAGGCGCCGCTGGCATCCGCACCCGCCGCCTGCGCAGCCGCGATGTTCGAGTAGTCGGCAAGGGAGGCGCCCGACAACCACACGACGTAAGGATTGCCGCCTCCCGCCGCCTGAACCTGCTGCCTGACGAAGCTGATCGCGGCGGCGACCCCGCCGGCGGGCAACCCTGCAGTCTGTGCGGCAGACGAATCCAGTACCAGGTATAGAGGCCTGTTGCCGAGCACCGTCATGTAGCCGGACTGCGTCATCATGCTGATGTCGCGCAGCAGCGATGGCTGGTCCTTCCCCCCGCTCCCCCAGTTGGAGGTCTGCCCAAGCATGCAGAAGCGCAGACGGCTTCTCAGGCTGCTGCTCAGGTAGAACTGCAACGCGAGGCTCAACGTATCGTCGGGCTGGAAACTGTCGAACGCCCAGAAGGATAGGCCTGCCTGCAATGCCGCCACGATCTCCGCATCGATGGTCGCCTGCGTAGCTCTTGGCCAGGATGCCACGCCATCCGTCACTGTGGCATTCGAAGGCAACCGGTTCTGGAACGTCGGTAGCGATAGTGCAGCCGCGCATTGCTGATCGATGCTGTTCGCCGGGTCGTACCAGGCATCGAACCGTACCGCGCCGAGCGGCGGGATCACCAGCGGTGCCGACGGAACCACGCAGCCGAAGCCGACCTCGGGTCCGGTGCCGCCCAGGGTCCCGACCCCGAACAACATCTGCGAGCCGGTCATCACCATCGTGGTCGGATACTCGACCACGTAGTCGAGGTTGCGCCGATACAGGTTCGCGTTCTCGGAAACGTCGGTCTCGTAGGTATCGTGGTAGCGCAGGCGCGCGACCGTCCCGTCCGACAGCGGAAACCAGTCGACGTCCGACAGGCTGTTGTCCACGCTGCTCGCCAGCAGGTCACGTCCCGCCGGCGTGGGACACCACACCGCGATCATGATGCCCTGCTCCTGGCGCCGGGTTTCCATGATCGCCGTTCCGCTGCCGACCACCCGGCCGGAAACCCTTGCCCCGCCGACGGTGACCGCGCTACCGGCAGACGTCGCACCCGGGACGAGGCCAGCGAACCCGGCCGCCACGCTGATCGGCGTGTCCGTGGCCGAGACCGGCCAGGAATATGCGATGCCTCCGACCGTCAAGCCCGCAGTCTGCCCCGCCCCGCCGGTGCCTCCGAAGGACGCCGTGTCACCGACGCACGTCACGGTGAGGGTCGGGCTCGTCTCCGAGATGGTCCTCCAGACACGCCGGTAGCGCGAGGTGTCCTTCGTGCTGTTCTCCTTGCTGAACACCGTCACCGTCTGCGTGCCGACGGCGAGGTCGGCGTTGAGCGCGCGGTTCGTAGGCCAGCCGCGGTAGATCTTCACCAGGGCGTTGCTGAGGCTCGGCTGCGTGGTCCCGTTGGGATAGATCGCCTGCTCGACCAGGCTGCACAGGGCGGCCTCCACATCCGAGATGTCCGCCATCCTGTCGTTCTTCTCCGGCTTGAGGCATCATGTGGATCGGCCGCCACGTCAGGTCGTCGCGAGACCCGCAAGGAGACGCCAGCCGAACGGCGACAGCTCCGCACTGACGATCTCGTAGTCCTGTCCGCTGCTGTCCTGGAGGCGCATCCCGAACACCAGGGTGATCCCCGGAATGGGTGGCGCCAGTACGTCGTAGTAGGCCGACTTGACGTCGCTCGGCAGCCTGGTCATGTCCTGCTCGCCACGCGTCCTGGCCGACATGCTTACCGGCCAGCCCTGGGCGATCACCGCATCCGTGCTGCTGGTGCGGCCGCCATAGGAGTTCGTCCCGGCACTCGTGGTCACGCCGGTGCTCAACACGTCCAGCACCTGGTCGCACAACACGCACAAGGCCGGACGCAGCGGCTCGGTACGCGCGACAAAGTGGGTATCGTCTCCAACCAGATAATCACCCTGCTGCACAAGCGTCGGATCAGCCAGCAGCGTGACGTAGGCGTGGTTGGGCTGGGCGGTAGAGATAAGCCTGAAGTCCGGAGTCACGTCGTAGGCGCAGAAGATGTTGCCGTAAGGTGAGCCGGAAATCGGCAGCATTGCAGAAGTGGGTCGATAAAGCGCCTCTGACACGCCGACGATGGATGCGGCACGTGCCAGTCCGTATGCGATCTTCTGATTGACGAGGGTTTGCAACAACGGCGTGCCTTCCGATCAGGCGATGGAAATGATCCCGCCGTTGTTCCAGAGCTGGCCGCTGCCAACCGCAGGCTGTGCGGCGGGCAGGCTTGCCATCACGACGCCGGTGCCGAACACCGGTGCCTGGGCCGCAAGAGTTCCACCGGAAACCTGCAGAGAGACGCCAGCGGTCAGCAGGCGACCAGCTGACGTGCTGGCCACCACGCTGCCGGCAGGCCACAGGTGGGTGCGAGATGGTGCCGCCTGCAGATCCGGGAAGTAGAACCGGTTGCCGCCGCCGCCGCTGGTGATGGTGCCGCCCGCCTGGACCGTGACTGGAACCGGCAGCGGAAACCAGAGCAGGAGGTTGCCGGCCGTCTGCGCGTCGAACAGCGCAGCAAACCCGATCGGCCCCCACGCTGCGCCGGCAGGACCCACCGTTCCGCTCCCGACGTCTGCGACGATGCCGCTATCGAGATCCCCAAGCACGAACGGACGTCGCGCATAGGCCGTGTCTGCCGGTTCCGCCAGGACACCGGCCTGAACCGCGCTGCCGTAGCCGATCCAGCCGTTGAAGAATATGGCCATCTTTCTCGCGAACCTCCGGCATGGACGGGAAACTAGATGAGGATGGCGGCGTCATCGCGGATCCCGGGCCCTACCGGAACGCCGAGGAAGAAGGCGAGCCGGCGACACCAGTCGTCGAACAAGCGCGCGCGGTCGATCACTTCGGACCGGTTGTGCTTCCACACGGAAGCCTGGTCGGTGTCCAGGTTGCCGCTCGCAGCCGGAACCGCCTGCTCGAGCGCATACAGGTTCGACAAGTACTGCCTGACGACCTGGAACTCGCTTGGTGCAAGGTTGGTCAAGCGGAACTCGAGCGTTCCGTAGGCCTCGAAAAAGCGCCAGGACTGGAAGCCGGAACTTCCGGCTCCGTAGGCCGGATATCCGCAGAAGCGGCGCACATCCACCCGCTCCGCATCGGACAATGGCGAGGTATCGAAACTAGACGATCCGGACATGCGCTCCTCCCCATGACGCGCAGCATCCGGGAAGGCGCCGAAGCGCCTTCCCGGATGCTGATGACTACAGGCTCTCGATCACCACGCCGCGCTTGAGGTAGCTGTTGGTCGCGGTCGGGATGATGGTCGTGCTGGCAGTCGCGTCGGTCGGCAGCGCATAGCCGCCGATCCAGTACCAGGACTGGGCGATGATCTGCTTGAGCCGGTCGAGCGGCTCGCGCGTCACCATGACGACGCTGTCGACCTGCTCCATCAGCGACTTCTCCGCATCCGGGATGTCGCGGTGGCCTGCGTCGGCATAGTCGCCCTCGACCAGCGCACCCTTGCCGCAGACGATGGCGCGGTGGATCGCGCCCGCGCCGAGCGACACCTGCTGCGGCGCTTCCGTGGTCGGAATGAAGCGGACACCGAGCAGCTCGACGATCGAGCCGGCCTGGTAGGTCTCCGTGCCGTAGGCGCCACGATACAGGTACTTGAAGTCGCCGTCACGGAACAGGCCCAGCATCTGCTGGTCGTCGAGGTAGCAGTGGAAGCAGCCGTCGACCGTCGGCACGTTGTTCATGCGCAGTGCCGCAACCGCCGACAGCACGGTCTGGATGCCGAGCGTGTCGCCAGGCACATAGCTCGTCGCACCATAGGTGCCGGTCGGCGCCACGAGCGCTGCGGTGGACAGGCGGCCGTTCGGCCGCAGCACCAGCGGCGCGGTCGCGGCCACTACCGGCTGCGCCAGCGCACCGTCCGAAACGCTGATGTTGGTCGAGAAGGTGAGGCTGCCCGAGGTCCCGCTCGGCGCCGTCGACACGTTGACGGCGTCGATGGATGCCGAGACCAGGGTATAAACGTTGCTGCCGACGGTGACCGTCATGCCGCTGGTCGAACCGACCGCCACGACCTGCCCGTAGCTGTTCATCACGTTCTGGAAGCCGCGGACGTCGTCGACGAAGATCGTCTTGGCAGCGGCGCTCAGTGCCGTGTTGACCCGCGTGTTACCGCCGAGATAGCCGCCGACGCCGCCGGACGCGCCACCGAACAAGGTGTTGCGCGCGATCCGGTCGAGCGACTGCATCGCCTGCACGCCGTTGGTACGCGCGTTGGCGAGGAACTGGCTGGCAATGCCGACCCCTTCGGTGACCATGTTGAGGTCGATCGTGTCGCCGTACTGGTTGATCGTCAGCGTGTACTGCTCGACGCTCCAGCTCGACGGCGTCATGCCGTTGTCGAAGTTGGTGTTGACGTTCGGCGACATCGGCGTGGTCACCGGCGACTTCAGCCCCTTGCGGGTCTTGGTCACGGTTTCACCGATCCGGTTGGGGAACACCTCGCGATCGGCGATCGACCGGAAGCTCAGGCGAGACTGGAGTCCGTCCTGGAACTCGCGGGCGAGGAAACCCTGCTGGATGATCGGCTGCAGCTGGGACGGAAAGTTCTGGATCGGCATGCGGTGCTCTTACCCTTCGTTGGCGTGATGCGATAAAGGCGCTGTCGAGACCCTTCCGGGCAGCCTCAGCGCGAGGAGGCCAGCAGGCGGTCCCGCTCGGCGTGCCAAGCCGCGCGCGACAGGCTGCGTGCGTCGACGTTGGTCGGCTGCGCGGGTGCTGGCGGCCGCTGCAGCTGCGCCGTGGTGACCGTCGGCATGGCCCCGGACTCGGTGGTGAACAGGTACGGCTTGCGCTGCCGCAGGCTCTCGATCACCTCCTCGACCCCCTGCACGCCGCCCGCCTCGTCGAAGCTCAGCGCGCCTGTATCGGCGAGGCGGAGCCCGTCGAGGTCGACGATGCCGGACCGGATCGCGTGGGTCTTCAGCTCGGCGTGCAGCACGCGGCTGCGCGCATCCTCGCGCGCGGCAGCGACCGCTTCGTCCCGGTCACGCGCCGCGGCGGCGCAGGCCGACTCGCGCTCGCTGTGTGCGATCCGCGCCTGTTCGCGGTAGCGGGCAACCTCGCGTCGCAGCTTCTTCTCGTAGTCGGTGATCTCCCGCAGCGGCTCGGTCGCTTCTGCCGGCGGCGGCTCCTCAATCGGATCGAGCATATCTGGGCTCTGCTCTGCCATGAGCTGGACAGGTCCTTTTCCATAGGCCTCCACTCGCGCCGTCACATGACGGCGCGGGCGCATGAAGGCGAAAACGTGTGCGGCACCGCGCTGGCGGACGCCGGTGCGCGTGGGCTAAGCCTCGGCTCCGGGCTCGTCGTCCGGTTGCCGGGTGCCGACCAGGCCGTAAAGCGGCGCCACGATCGCGAACGCCGCATGGCGATCGATCACGCCGGCCTCGATCAGCGTGGCGACGCTGCTGGCCTGCGCCTGTCGGTCCGCGAAGCTCGCCGGGAACCAGCTCGGCCACAGCAGACCCAGACCGGACGGATCCAGGTCGCGCTGCCGCTCGCCCGCCACCATCAGCCCGGTGCGCAGCCGCTGCGACGCCCTGCACAGCATGATCAGCAGGCTGAGCAGCCCACCCTCGCCGTACGAGATGCGCAACCGGTCGGCCAGCCAGATCAGCCCCTGGCACATGAGCTCGATGGCCCGGCCGCTTTGCGCGGCACCAAGCCGGTCGCCGTGGGCCCGGTTCCCGTGCATCGCCTCCAGCGCGATCGCCCGAAGCTCCTTCACATGCGCGAGCACGGCCGCTGCGGCGTTGCCGTTGATCTCCAGCAACTTGGCATCGCCTTCAGGCGGCAGGGTCAGGGCCGTCGCCGCACCACCGGTCCGGACCTGTGCACCGCCACCGCCGCCAAGGCCCGCGGACGGATCCTTCAGCACCAGGGTCGGATCGGATCCATACTTGAGCCCGCGCCCCGCCTGGGACAGCAGGTAGTCGGCCTCGATCACCGTGTCGATCGAGGCGGCGAAGGTGCAGGTCCCGTCCGGCCCGTCGGGATCGTGCCCACCGCTGCCGGAAATGTTGCGGATCCACACGATCGGCACGAAGCCCAACCCGTGCACCACGCTCCGCTCCGGGTCCACCGTCATGCCACGCGGATCCTCGCCGATCGGCGTCGGCTTGAACCACATCTCGGCCTGGTCGTCCCACACCCGCTTGAACCAGTACGGACCGGAACCGGGATCGACTGCATAGCCCTGGGCGATGAGGTCGTGGTCGCTCACCTTGTAGCATTCGGTGACGCTATCCAGCTCGCGCGGGTCGTCCCGTCGCCACGCCGGGGACAGGAACTTGGTTGACAGAACCTCGAAGAACGGCCTGCTCTTGACCACGCGCAGGTGGATCGCGACCGAGCCGACTGCTCCCCTGGTGGCAGCTTCCAGCATGGTCTCGTTCAGCCGGCACTCGTCCACCACCTGCGACAGCACGCTCGCGGTGCGCTTGTCGGCGGCGCGGATCGACGGCCAGTGCCCCTCGCTGAACAGCAGGGACACGGAGTCCTCCACCACCACGCGGCACAGGCCGGTCCGCACCGACGGCCGGCGCTGGTCGAGCGGGATGTATTCGCCCGAGTCGCTGCGCTCCTTCGAGAACGGGTAGAGCAGCGAATCGTACTGCCGCCCTTCCAGCACGGCTTCCAGCGCCCCCAGACGGAAGCTCCGCCGCGACATCGTCGCGTCACGCGGCATGTGTGCCTGCAACGACAGCCAATCCATGCGGTCACCGCTCCATGAAGCTGCTGGTGCTGGCGGAGGACGTCCTGTTCTGACGTCCGAACAGGTAGTATCCGCTCGCATCCACGAGATGATCGAAGCCTTGCATCTTGTCGGGCTCTCCGGTGCCCTCCCTGAACACCAGGCGCTCGTACGCCTCGATCGAGCGGACGCAGCGCGGATCCACCGTCGCGAGCACGTGTCCGTCCGCGGTCCGGAACTGCCTGTTCATCACGTTCATCCGGTCGCGCACCGGCGGATGCGACCGGGACGCGCGCACCACGAACCCCTTCTCGCGCAGGATGCCGATGTCGGTGCGACCGCCGGCCGAACTCCGCCGTTGCGCGCCGGCCGGATCCGGATACACCGTGATGTGCCCGACCTCCCGGCGTCCCGGCTCGAACCCTTCGCGCCCGTAACGCCGCGCGATCTCGTCTGCCATCTCGTCGGTGTTCGATGTCGGCAGCACGATCTCGTCGATCTGCCGCGTCGTCTCGCCCTGCTCCTGCCAGATCGTCGCCGACATGGGGTTGACGTTGAAGTCCATCCCCACATGCAACGGCCGTGACGGGTCGTGCCCGGAACGCTTGACGTTCTCGGCCCGGTTGAAGGCGTAGACGACGCGGCCCGCATAGGTCTCGAAGCTTGCGCAGTACTCCTGCTGGTAGGTGCGTAGGTCCAGCTCCCGCCGCGCCGCCTCCAGCTCCTCCGACGGCACGTTGCCGCCATCCGCGGTGGTGAACAGGAACGACCGGTAGCTCGGGTCGCCGCCTGGCTGCCCGAGCAGGTAGGCGTCGCGGAAATGGTCGAAGCCTTTTGGTGTGCCGATGAACAGTGCATGCCCGCGCGCCGTCGACAGCATCGGTCGTATCACCTCCCGCCACGCACTCGGCCGGCAGTCGGCCCACTCGTCACCGCCGAAGAACCAGAGCCCGGACCCGCGCAGGTTCTCCGACGCGTCGAGCCCGACCAGCCGTATGACGTGACCGGACAGCAGCCGCAGGCTGCACGTCGTCTCGTTCGGCCGGCCGCTGATCCAGTTGCGCGGGATCGCCCGCTTCACCCGTCCCCACATCACCCGCTTGGCCTGCAGGAACGTCGGCGCGCCATACCAGATCTCGTTCTCGGTACCCACGTTGCGTCGCACCGCAAGGCGCGCCGCCCGTCGCAGCTCCTCCGCCATGAGGAAGGTGTTGTGCGTCGGGATTAGCGCCTCGCTGCACAGGAACAGTCGCGACGGGCTGTCCACCTGGATGCAGCGCACCGCGCGGCTCGGAACAACCGCGACCGCGCTGATCCGGTGCCAGCGATGACGCCTGCCCGGCTGCCAGCACACCGTGACGCGGGCGGACGCAACGCTGCGCCGCGGCACCAGCCCGAGCGAGGCGCACAGCGACCAGACGATCGCAGCCCGCCACCCGGTGCCGTCGATGCACCACCCCTGATCCTGCCGCCAAGACCCGTACCGCCTGCACAACCGATGCAGAAGCCGACACCGCCTTTTCACGTCCATCGCCAAAGGCCGGCAGCCCGCGACTCGATAGCATCGGCCGTCCGACAAACCCGTTCGCAACTCCAGCGTCGTCAGCAGGTGCTGCGCATCGGTAGCCTCGTCATGCACCTGCCAAAGATGCCCGTCATCGGCGACGACCGACGTCCCGTTCCCGAACGAGACCAGGTTGCAGGGACGCCCGAGCATGACCTCGGTCGCGAACGTCACCGCGCAGACCTGCCCCGCCTCGTCGAACAGCCGCGTGCCTTCACGCACCAGCCCCATCGTGGTCCAGCCATCCGGCGACGGCAGCCTGGTGTCCAGGCCGAGCGCCTTGCCGAAGCGACGGCCGCACACCGCGACGCGAAACCTTGCTGAACCGGTCCAGCCGGCCTCGTAGATGCTCCATTGCGCCGGCGTCAGCGCCGGCCGTCCGTCACGGCAACTCGTCTTCGGCGTGGGGAGGATCATTGTCGGTAGCGATCTCCCTGATGCCGATCATCGGATCGGCCGGCATCGATGTCCTGCCATGCATCTGGAACTTCTCGGGTCGGCAGCCACGCAGCAGCAGCATCAGGAGCGGGTCGCTGTAGCGCCGCACGACGACCGGCTCCCCCGCCGGATCCATGACCGGCTGGCCGGCCTTTAAGACCGGCTGCGTGGTGCCCTCCAGCGCCCGCCGCCAGGCTTCCGCTTCCAGCAGGTCGGCGGCATCGTTCATCGCGTCGTCAAAGGCCCGGTCGAACGCCCTGTCGCGCTCGCGCAGCGTCATGACCTGTCTCCTGGTCAGGCCGCTGGTCTGGCACGCCTTTGATGCGTTGCCTGTCTTGCTCAGTATGGACAGGAAGCATTGCCGGGCCAACCTGTTGCCGGCTGCGGTCTGGCCTCCGGTCTCGTCCGCTTCGCCGCGGTGGGCATCGGTCATGTCCGGTCTCATGCGTAACGCACGGCGCCGATGCGTCGTCCGCACGAGGCCGTCGAGACCAGCAGGTTGCTGCGGACAGAAGGCGAGTCCTCGAACCGGCGCACCATCGCCTCGCGCTTGAGCGCAGCTACGATCCGCTTGCACAGCGCTTCCGGCAGCGCGCCGAGCTTGGTCAGGTTCGCGGTCCCATAGCGCTTGATCGGCACGCAGCGGATCACGATGTCCTGCAAGGGCAGGCCGCTCAGCGCCAGATCCGACCAGTGCTCCGGCACGACGTCCGCACGATGTCGCACGTCGCGCTGGCTTTCCATGCGCAGCAGCGTGAGCTCGTCCTGCCCCATCTCCTGCACCACATAGACAGAGGCGCCACAGGCGACCACGTCCCCGGACACGATCTGAGCGGAGTTCGTGAACATGGCGGTCACCTATTGTTCGGGTAAAAGAAAACCCGCCGAGTTTCCTCGGCGGGCACAACAATTTCAGTATGTGAAATTTATACCCCGCCCTGGATCCACCGTCAACCGTTATTTCGGGCCCTGAAAGACAAGAGGCGGCGTGCCGTATGCACGCCGCCTCCGGCAGATCCGCAGGAAGGAAGATGTCAGGTCCTTGGTGAAGCTTTCGCAACTCGCGTGCGATGCATATCCAGTTCCATATACAATTCCGCCAGTTGCTCCAGAAGGAACGACATTTGCGCCGCTATCTTCTTCCGCCCGTTGACGTCGCCCGGAAGCAGCTTGGACGCGATGGCGGAAAACGAAAGCTCGTCGATCAGCAGTAGATTCAAGCGGACCTCGCCGCACAGGCCCAACCCCTGACGAACCACCCGGCACCGCCCGATCGCTGCGGTCCGTGCCAGCATCGCCGCATGGACATCCGGTGCCTTTCCGGACCGGCGCGCTTCCGGATCGCGCGCTCCGACCACACCCATGACGTAGTCGCGATACCAGCGTTCCGCTGCCGACGACTGCGTCTGGTCGATGTCGCCGCTCCTGGCCAGCGTCGCCAAGCCGGTGACGATCTGCTGGACCTCGTCCTTGACCCGTATCTCCTGTCCCTTGCCGAGTCGCTCGCGTGGAGCCCGCTCGCCTCCCGGCATGACGGATGTCATCATTCGCGACACCGGTGCGTCGACCGGCATCATGTTGGCCCTGCAGTCAATGTTCATCATCGGTCCTGGATCAAGACGTCGGAATGGGGGGAGCTGCGGGCTGGGCTACGCTCATCGACAGCCCAGCCGGTGCGCATCGTCCGCCTGGAAGCAGTTGATGGCGCTCCAGGTGATCGGGTGGCCGGCGGGCAACGGTGCCGAACCGGCACCCTCGCGGTCGGGGGTGCAGATCGATCGTACGCTCTGCTTGTGCAGCAGCTTGGCACGACGTTGTGCGAAGCTCCGGCTGACACCGAGTTGCTGCGCGGCCTTGCGCAGCGTCGATCCGCGTTGGTCGAGAAGCGCCGTCAGCGAGGCGTCTTGATCGGAGGTCCAAGGGAGTGCGCGTGGCATTCTGCTGTGTCCACATCCTGATGGGGCGACACCGAACGCTAACAAAGCGTTAGGTCCCGTACAAGAAAACTTTATCGTTTTTTGATAAGATTTTTACGTTTCAGCCGGGTTGGGTCAGGCCGTTGGGAGTCAAGACGCCGCTTCAGCCTGCGAACCTTCTGGTCATCGCGCTGTCGGCAGCGTTCAATACTGACGCGAAGTTCCGGAGGACCCGCCTTCGCTGGCGCCGCTCCACTATAGCGGACGGCTGTACTTGCCCTGCGTCGCCCCTTGGCTGACGCTTTCCCGATCATGGCAGCGGATTGCCGCCTCTGCCCGGCGGATCCAGGCACCAGCCGCACGACGCAAGCCTGGATACCCGGCCATCCTCTTGCCTGCCGCCGTCACGGCGCGGATAATACGATGACGTATCGACCATGGTCCGGGGGCCGGTTTCATGCCGCATGGTGGCAACGCAGCGCTCGATCTGCGGCCGGTCGATGCCGTGCCAGGACCATCTGTGCCTCTCATGCGGACCACGGCGCTCCTTTCGCGCGCTTCCGCCGCCCGGACTGCTGCATCGTTTCGAGGCGCTTGGACGATGCCGAGTCGCATCCAGCCCCGGGACGCCGGGCGATGCCGCCGAGACGCCTCGACTTCCGCATGACCCGGTCGGAACGCTGCCGAGTCGCATCCATCCCCTTAGCGACCGTCGTCGTGCTGGCTGTCCTGGCCCTGCCGGCAGCGGCCGGCGCCCAGGGCATCGCCTGCGGCAAGGCGCGCAGTCCGGTCGAAAAGGCGATCTGCGCGTCGCCTCACCTGCTGGCACTCGATCACCAGGTCGCCGTCGCCTACGCCGACGCGCTGAAGCGCGATCCCGCTCGCCGTGCCGCCCTCCGGCAGAACCTGCTGCGTTGGCTGAAGGCACGCGACGCCGCCTGCGCAGGCGGCGCCAGCCTCACCGCCTGTCTCGACCGGCAGCTGACCAGCCGCCTCGCTGTTCTGGCTCCAGCCAGCGACTCCGTCGACGGAACCCCGTCACCCGGAACGGTCGCCGCCGCACCCGCACCGCCAATCGCTCAGCCCCGCCTTGCGGATGCCTCCCCACCCGCTGTCAGGAGCCTGACCACCCCCGTCACCGCCACGCCGGTCACACCTTCGCCCCCTGACGCGCCCATCCCGTCCGGCGGTCCGCCGCCTCCGGCCGCGATCCTCGTGCCGACCACCCTGCCGGCGCAGCCGGTCGCCCACGCGACCCTGACCGTGAGCGTTCCCGGCCGGTTCACCCTCGCCGCCCACAGCCGCAGCGGCGTCGCCCTGCAGCTCGTCGACATGCTGACCGGCCCCTCGACCATCGTCGGGCAGGCCGGCGCCGCCGACGGGCGTCTGGATACCCTGCTGGATGTCGGCACCTACCGGCTCCGCGTCTTCGCCGCCACCGGCGCGACCGGCCCGGTCAGCCTGACCGTCACGCCGTTCCACGACGCCGCCCCGCCGCGCGCCACGCCGGGCGGTGGCCGCACGCTCGCCGCAACGCTCCAGGACGGCGAGCAGCGCAGCTTCTGGCTTGCGGTCCCCGACGGCAGGCTGCCGCCGATCGAGGCCGCCGGCCGCTCCCTCGCCGACCTGCGCCTGTGGCGCAACGGCCGCGACCTCCAGCCGCTCCAGCCGCTCGCTGCCGAGCCGCAGCCGGTCCCCGGCCATCCGCTGCACGATCTGCGTCTCGGGGGCACGGTGGAGCCCGGTACCTATCTTCTTGTCGCCTATAGCGGCCCGCCGCTCGCCTGGACCGCCGGCAACGACCAGCCGTTCCTGCTTCGCGCCGGCGTGTCCGACGCGCTGGCCGAAGGGCTCGCAACGGGCACCATCGGGCCGTTCGGCAGCGAACGGTTCCGGCAGCCTCCGTTCGCCGGCCGGTTCCGTCTCGACCTGCCCACCCCCGCCGACGCCACGCTGCATGTGGGCAGCGCCTCGGCCACGCTGGGCCGCACCAGCCGCAGCCCCGGCACCGCCTTGTCGGCACCGCCCTCGACCACCGGAACGGTGGAGATCAGCGGCAGCGAGGGCCAGCCCTTCATGCTGCGGGCGACCGAAGCGCCGGGGCCGCAGGTGTTCTCCAAGCCCGGCACCTATTGGATGTCCGCGGTGACGAGCAACGTCGGCGGCGACGAAGTCCCTCCCACCCTGCTTCTGCAACGCAGCGCTGCGGGGAACGACCCGGACCGGCCGCCGCGCATCATCGCCTCCGACGTGCCGCGGATCACCGCCGGCACCGGCTGGCGTCGACGGTTCAACCTCCACGGCCCGACCGAGCTGCTGCTGCAGACCGCCAATGGCGGCGGCGTGACGCTCCACACCGACGGCCTGAAGCTGGACCAGCCCGCCTCCGACGGCTGGTTCGACGTCCCCGCCGGCTATTACGGCCTGCGCCTGCAGCCGGCAGACGGCGCGGAAGGCGCGATCGACGTATCCGTGGGCAGCAGCGGCCCGGTCCCCCTCGGCCTGCCGCTGCCGGCCGACCCGGTGGTCCCGTTCGGGCTGCAGCGACTGGGCGACGGCGAGCAGCTTTCGCTCCTGTCCCAGACGTCGCCGGACTCCGACACCAGCCTTTCCGCCAGGCCGGTCCCGGTGGACCTGGCCGCGGCGCCGTTGTTCGTGTCGCAGGACGTCGGCCAGGCGCCACTCCGCATCCCGGTGCGGCTGCCGCCCGGAGGCGTGCTGGCTGCACGGTCGCTGGACGGCACGCCGATCGATCTCGCCCCGGACCCGGACTCGACCCCGGACCAGCGGATCGTCTTCCTGTCCACCGTTTCGGCACCGAGAACCGTGGTGCTGTCGTCCCGCCCTGCCCCCCCACCGCCGCCCGCCGCGATCCCGGCTCCCGCCGCGCCGACCGCCGGAACCGCGCTGTCGGCCGGACAGCCCGCACCGTTCGACCTGCGGGAGAACCAGGAGCGCAGCTTCGCGCTGAACCTCGGCGTCGGCGGCCTCTACCGCATCGAGACCCTCGGCCGGCTGCACATGCGCGGCCGCCTCGCCACCTCCTTCATCCCGGACCTGGCTCACGACCACGCAGGCGGCGCCGGCGGCGGCATGCTGATCCAGGGCTGGCTGCGCGCGGGCGCCTACCGTGTCGCAGTGGCGCCGGTCGGCTCCTCCGGCCACGGCACGATCACGGTGACGCCCGCTCCCCTTCGCCCCGGCGCGACCCTGACCCCGAACGGCCGGGTGCACGCGAGCCTGCCCGCCGGCACCGGCACCGTGTTCCCGCTTCTGGTGGCACGAGCCGGCCGCTACCGCCTGGAGGTGCTGTCCGAAGGCAGGCCACCCGCCGCCCGGCTCGACGACGCCGACGGCTGGCCGATCACCCATGCCGGCCCGATGACGGGTCTGGAGCAGGACCTGCAACCCGGTTCCTACCGGCTGCTGGTGTCCGCAGCCGCAACCCCGGTGGTCGTGGCGGCACGCCTGCTCCCGGTCACCAGCGACGAGGCCGTCACCGGCCACGGCCCGCACCTCCTGAGCGCGGGGGTGCTACGCCATGCCACCTGGCGAGAGCCCGCCACACCGAACCTGCGCCGCACGCCGGACCTTTGGACCTTCACCCTGGACGGGCCGGCCCAGACCACGATCAACCTCGACGACGGCATGGACGGCACGCTGACCAAGCCGGACGGCAGCCACGCGCACGTCGCGATCCAGTGGCAGGGCCAACTCGGCCCCGGCTCCTACCGCCTGGAGACCGCCAGCATCGGACGCAACGACCGGCTCGACTACACCGTGTCCCTGTCGACCGCGGAACTGCAGCCGGGCGAGGAGCGACCGATCACCCTTCCCGCCACCCTGCCGTTCAGCCTCGCCACCGACCGGGTGGTGAACCTGTCCGGGTGGGGCACCACCGCGATCAAGGCGGTGCTCAGGCGCGACGACGGCACCGAGCTGCTGCGCACCGGGCCACGCTCCGACGACTGGTCCCTCGGCCTGTCCCGACGCCTGTCCGCGGGACGCTACCGCCTCGAGCTGTCCGCCGCGGTGCCCCCCGGCGTCACGGACGTGCCACAGGATCCCGGGCTGCGGCCGCCATCCCCGGTTGACGAGGTGACCGCCCCGGACGAGCCGAGCGACACCGCTCCGGCGGCCGGCAGCGACGACCCGGGCAGCGGCAACAGCACCGACGACGCAGGCGACTCCAGCCCCGCGCCCGACAGCGATGCCACAGCACCCGATCCTAGACCCGACCCCGCGCCGGACACCCCGGACACCTCCGCTCCCGCACCCGACGACCCCAGCCCTGCCGCCGACGACGCCGACACCACGCTGACCGCACGGCTCGACCTCCCGGCCGTCCTCCCGACGATGCCGGCTCCGGCAACCGCCACCACACTGACAGGCAGCGGCGTGCACGTGCTCGCGGTGAGGCAGCCCGGGCCCGGCACGCTCCTGGTGGCGGACGCCGCCTCCGCCGCAGCCTATGTGCTGTCCCTGGAACGCCAGGACGGCACCGGATGGCGCACCGTCGCGGTGTCCACCGGCAACGCGCCGCGCCTGGCAGTTCCCGGCGACAGCAACCCTGCCGCCTGGCGCCTGGAGGCATGGCCGGTCGACGGCGACGACACGCCGTTGTCGCTGGCGGCCCGGGTGCTGGACAACGCGGGCAGCGCCCTGGGCACCGTCGACGGCTTTCCGGCGCCGCTGGCCGTCGCCCGCCGCCACCTGCCCGACCGGACGCTGCTGCACGTGACCGCCGCCCCGGACGGGCTGCTGGCCGCCGCCTGGCCCGGCTACCCGGCAACGCAGGCAGGCGGCCAGATCGCGCCGCAGGACGACACGCTGTGGCTGCTCGCAGCATCACCCGGCCCGCTGACGCTGTCGCCGGTGGATCCGGTGCCCGGCACCGCCTGGAGCGTCACCGTTCCGGCAGGCGGCAGCGTCGTGCTGCCGCGGTCGTCCCCGGGAAGCGGCCGCGCGCGTGTCTGGCTGGCCGAAAGCGGCCTGGGCCAGCCTGGCCTCGTCGGCGGAACGGTTTCGCCCGGCAGCGCCCTCGCTCCGGCCGACGCTCCGGTGCTGCTGCGCAACGCCGGCGCCGCGGCACCGCTGGCCACCGAGGTGACGCTGCTTGACCTGGTAATGCCCGAACCGGTCAACACCACCCTGCCGTTCCACGTCCAGATCCCACCCCATTCCGCGCTGCTGGTGCGGCTGGACAACCGACCGACCCGGCTCCGCGTCGTGCTGCCGCCCGGCACCGCGCTGCTGTCCTCCGCCGCCTCCGTCTGGGCTGGCCACGCGCCGACCTCGCGCGACCTGGTCGGCACCTCCGGCCCCTTTACTCTGGTGAACACGACCGACCGCCTTGCCCCGGCAAGCCTGCTCCCGGGACCCGCGGACGCATCCGGCACGCTCCGGCCGGGCACCGTGTTCAAGCGCTTCTTCGGCGCCGCCGGCTCCCTGGACCTTCCGGTGGAGGCTGCGTCCGGCACCCGGATCGCCATCGCCGGCGACGCCGCCCTGCGATGGACCGGAGCCGACGGCACGGTGCTGCGCGGAACGGCGCTGTCGCCCCCATCCGCCACCGGGCGGCTGCTGGTCCGGCACGGCCCGGGTGCCGTCGTTCTCAGCATGCAGGCCCCTGGCCACTCCCCCTGGCCGAAGCCCGCCGCCATACCGCTCCCGGCGGACGGACACGCCACCCTGTCGGGCGATGCCATGGCCTGGCGGCTGCACCCCTCGGCGCCGGCGCTGCTGAACGTGTCCACCACCGCCCCGGTGCTGCTGGCCCTCGGCGACGCCCCGCCGGAACTGTTCGCCGCCGGCGCCGAGCTGCACCGCGGCATCCCCGCAGGCGCCACCGAGCTGCGCGCCTACTCCCCCCATGACGGGCCGCTCGCTGGCACGCTCGCCCTGGACCTGTCGCCGCTGCGCATGCTGGGCAACGGCGTCGGCCCCGTCACCAGCGTGGCACCCGGCGGAACCGCCCTGTTCGGCTTCACCCTGCCGCACCCCGCCCTGATCGGCGTCGGCGTGCGCTCGGAGCCGGACTTGGCCCAGGTGCGGCTGCTGCGCGCCGACGGCTCCCTGATCGGCGAGGGCGTGGCACAGCTGCACGCGTTGCCCCCCGGCAGCTACCTACTGGAGGCCAGGGTGCCGGCGGACGCCGCGCCAACAGTGCTGCGTCCGGCGGTGCTCGGGCTGGACACCCCGGGCAGCGGACCGCCGCCCGAGATCATACGGCACTACCTCGAGCTCGCCGGCCTCAAGGGACCCACACCATGACGCGTCCCGGCCTCGCCGCCCTGGCACTCCTGCTGTGCGCGACGGCAAGCACGGCAGCCGCCGCGCCGCCACAGCCGGCCTCCTACGACCGGCTGCTGCGCGCCGACGGCACCGCCATCGTGCCGGACCGCTTCCTGCGCAGCTGGGACCCGGTCACGGTGCTGCTGGACCGCGACTCCGGACCGGCGAAGGGCGGCGCGGAGGACCATCCGGAACGCTGGGCCACGCTGGCGCCGTCGCATCCCGGCGCCTGGACCTGGCTCGGCCCGCGCACCCTACAGTTCCGCCCGGCGGTGCCGTGGGAGCCTCTGCTGCGCGAAACGGTGACGGCCGCCGGCCAGACCCGGCGTCTGGTGCCGCTGCTGCCGCTTCCGGTCAGCGCCGGCCCGGCCGACTCCCCCGACGGCCTCGCCGGCCTCGACACCATCGCCCTCACCTTTCCCGGCCCTGTGGACCGCGCCGCCCTGGCTCGGCTGCTGACGATCGATCTGACCGCGCAGCACGACGCCGCCGGCACCGCCCGGCAGGTGCTGACGGACGGCGACTTCGATCTAAGCGCGGTCCCTCGGACGGATCCCGCCTCGCGGCAGACCGTTCTCGTCACCCTCCACGCCCCGGTGCCGGACGGCATGCTGGCAACCCTGCACCTGCGCCTGTCCGACGAGCCGGGGCTGGACGAGCCCTCCTTTTCCCTGCCGCTGCACGGCGCCACCCCGTTCGCCCTGACC
The DNA here is from genome assembly GCA_964249735.1 of uncultured Acetobacteraceae bacterium. GTDB lineage: Bacteria > Pseudomonadota > Alphaproteobacteria > Acetobacterales > Acetobacteraceae > Lichenicola. Next base: position 56,594 of record CAXUDP010000005.1, read on the forward strand.
GACAGCTACTGCGGCAGAGACCACGGCCACGCCGTCACCGACGGCGTGATGACGTGCACGCCCGACCCCGACGCCCCGGGAAAGGCGCCCGAGCTGGTGCTGCAGTTCTCCGCCGAGCCGGAAGCGATGGACATCGTCCGCGCCCGCAGCGTGCTGCGCCTGACCCCCTCGGTCGACGGCCTGACCGCCACCGCCAGCGGCGACAACACGCTGCGCCTCGGCGGCCACTTCGCCCCCGACACCCCCTACCGGCTCACCATCACCCCCGGCACCCTGAGGGACGTCGGCGGACGCCCGCTCGCCGCCCCGGCCACGCTGCGCTTCGCCTTTGCCGCCGGCACGCCGCAGATCGGCTGGGACGCCACCGAGGGCATCGCCGAGCGGCTCGGCCCGCAGATGGTCCCGGTGCGCGGCTACGGCTACGACAAGGCCGACCTGCGCATCCACCCGATCGACCCGCTGGGACGCGACTTCTGGCCGTTCCCCGGCGACGGCCTCACCACCGCCGACGACGCCCCGCCGCCTCTCCCCGGCCACGAGCCCGCCCACCACACCGCCCCCGACCCGATCACCGCCGATGACATGGCCGCCCGCATCGCCGTCCTCGGCTCGCCGGCGGTGAGCACGCTGCTCCCGCTGCCGATCCACCGCGGCGGCGCCGACGCCCGGTTCGGCGTCGACCTCCAGCCACTGCTTGCCGGCATCGCCGGCCCGCGCCAGCCCGGCACCTACCTCGTCGGCCTGCGCGCCACCGACGGCAGCCGCCGGCAATGGCTGCGGCTCCAGGTCACCGACCTCGCCCTCGCAACCGTGGAGGAGGCCGACCGCACCCGCTTCGTCGTCACCTCCTTGGCCACCGCATCCCCCATCGCCGGCGCCGAGATCCGGCTCGACGGCGTGCGCGACAACGCCTTCGCAACCCTGGCGCATGGCACCACCGGGTCCGACGGCAGCTGGACCGCCGCCGCCCCGCTGACGGCCGACTGGAAAAGCGTGCCCGCCAGCCTGCGACGCATCGTGGTGCTCAAGGCGACCGACACGCTGGTGCTCCAGCCCGGCCGCGGCCCGTTGCAGTACGCGAACGGCCAGTGGAACAAGGCCTCTTCGCCCTGGCTCGACTGGATGACCCGCAGCCCCGCGCCGCGCGGGCAGCCGCCGCAGACGCTCTGCCACCTGTTCACCGAGCGCCCGATCTACCGCCCTGCCGAACCGGTGCTGATCGCCGGCATGATCCGCCGCTATCGAGCCGGCACCCTGTCCTACCCCGGCGCCGGCCCCCTTCCCGCATCCGGCGAGGTGCTGGTGACCGGGCCCTCCAGCCAGCAATGGCACATCCCCGCGCCGCTGGACGAGGTCGGCGGCTTCCACGTCCGCTTCGACGCGAAGACCGAGGCCACCGGCGACTACACGATCCAGTACGTTCCCAGAGGCGGCCAGGGCTGCGGCCTCATCAGCGTCAAGAAGGAGGCCTACCGGCTGCCGACCTTCGAGGTGCTGCTGCAGCCGCCGCCTCGCGCAGCCCTGGATACGCCCTTCACCGTCGGGCTGCTGGCCCGCTTCTACGCCGGCGGCATGCTGGACGCCCGCCCGCTCACCTGGCGGGTGACCCAGTTCCCGGCCCCCTGGAACCCGCCCGGCCGCGACGGCACCCTGTTCTCCTCCGACAGCCGCTATTCCGGCGACGACGAGTTCCGCTCCACCCCCGTGCTCAGCCGCGATGCCCGCACCGACGACGGCGGCGGCGCCCGGATCACCCTCGACCCTACCGCCGAGCCCACCGCGCAGCCGCGCCAGTATCTGGTCGAGGCCACCGTCACCGGCGACGACGACATGCAGGTGCGCGCCACCCAGCGCATCACCGTGCTGCCCCCCTTCGTGCTCGGCCTGAAGGTGCCCCGCTACATCCCGGCGGTCAGCACCATCGACCCGGAGGTGCTGGCGCTCGACGGCGCCGCCAAACCCGTCGCCGGCCTGAAGCTGACGGTGCGTCTGGTGCACCGGCAGTGGAACCCGGTGCTGGTCGCCAGCGACTTCGCGCAAGGCGCGCCCAAATACGACACCCAGACCATCGACCTGCCGGTCGCCGAGCAGACCCTGACCAGCGGCACTGCACCCACCGCGCTGCATTTTCCGATCAAGGACGCCGGCGTCTACCTCGTCGAGCTCGAAGCCGAGGACAAGGTCGGCCGCAGGCAGCTGGTCCGGGTCGACCTGTTCGTCGCCGGCGACACCCCCGTCACCTGGTCGAAGCCGCCGGCCCAGGTGGTGACGATCTCCACCGACAGGACCAGCTACGCCCCGGGCGACACCGCCACCCTGATCGTGCAGAGCCCGTTCCAGTCCGGCCGTGCGCTTGCGGTCATCGAGCAGCCGGAAGGCCGGTTCGACTATGACTGGCTCGACATACGCAACGGCTACGCCCGCACCACCCTGCGGCTGCGCAAGCAGCAGGTGCCCCGGCTCGCGGTGCACGTCCTGCTGATGCGCGGCCGGATCGGCACCCCCGCCGCCGCCGCCCCGTTCGACCAGGACAAGCCGGCCACCCTCGCCGCCAGCGCCTTCATCAAGGTGACCCCGGTCGACAACCAGGTGAAGGTGCGCTTCGACGTTCCTGCCAGCGCCCACCCCGGCCAGGATCTCGACCTCGTGCTGCACCTGTCCGACCCCGCCGGCCGGCCGCTGCCCGGCGAGGCGACGGTGTGGATGGTCGACCAGGCGGTGCTGTCCTTGGCCCCGGAACTGCCGCTCGACCCCCTACCCGCCTTCATCGTCGACCGGCAGCAGCACCTGCTGGCTCGCGACACCCGCAACCTCGCCTTCGGCATCCTGCCCCTGACCGAGAACCCGGGCGGCGACGAGAAGGCGGCCGGCGGCCTGGAGAACATCTCCGTCCGCAAGAACTTCACCCCCGTGCCGCTCTACGTGCCGCGCGTGAGGTTCGGCCCCGACGGCACCGCCCACGTTCCGGTCCACCTGCCCGACAGCCTGACCGTGTTCATGCTCCGCGCCGAGGCGGTCAGCGGCCCCGACCGGTTCGGCTTCGGCAGCGGACAGCTTCCGGTGCGACAGCCGGTGGTGGCCCAGCTGGCGCTGCCGCGCTTCGTGCGCCCTGGCGACAGCTTCACCGCCGGGCTGATCGGCCGCCTGGTCGAAGGCGCTCCCGGCCCCGGCCGGGCCAGCATCGCCGTGCAGAACCTGACCCTCGAAGGACCGGCACGCCAGGACGTCACCTGGACCGGCAGCCGACCGGCCCATGTCGACACCGTGCTGACAGTGCCCGACCCCGCCCCCGGCATCACGAGCGTGCGGATCCGCGCCGCGATGGAGCGCTCGTCCGACCACGCCGGCGACGCCCTGCAGATCGACCTGCCGATCCGCCCGGACCGGCCGGTCGTGCATCGCCGCGACCTGCTCGCCACCGGCGACGGCCTCACGCTGCCGGCGATCGCCGAGCCGCTCCGCCCGGCCTCCTACCGCCGCGGCGTCACCCTCGCCACCGACCCCGACCTGGTACGCCTGCTGGCCGGCGTCGGGGCGCTGGAACGCTTCCCCGTCGGCGGCACCGAGCAGCGCATCGCCCTCGCCTCCGGCGAGCTGGCCCTGCTGCCGTTCATCCCGCTGATGGACGCCTCCGGCCTCGCCGGCCGGCTGGGCGACGACATCGCCGCCGCCCGGTCCGCGGCCGCGCAGTCCACCGACGAGAACGGGCTGGTGGCGTTCTGGCCGCACACGGGGGGCAGCGTCTGGCTGACCGCCGAAACCTACCGCATGCTGGTCGCCGCCGCCCGGCTCGGCCAGCCGACCGACAAGGGGCAGACCGACCGGCTGCACGCCGTGCTGCTCGCCTCCCTGCGCTCCGACTACCCGCATCTGCCGACCGACACCGGCCTGTTCGAGCGCGTCGCCGCCCTGACCGCGCTCGCCGACGGCGGCCAGATCCCCCTCGCCGACGCCGACGAACTGGCACGACGGGCGCAGAACATGCCCACCGACTCGGTCGCGGAGATCGCCACCGTGCTGTCGCGGCTGTCGCAGACCGACCCCACCGAGCTCGCCCGGGTGATGGACCTGCTATGGAGCCGGATCAACGTGCTCAGCCGCAACGGCCACCCGGTCTATGGCGGCATGGCCGACTTCGACCCCGGCGCCTCGATCCTGCCGAGCGAGGCGCGCAGCCTGGCCCTGGCGGTGCAGGCCGTGTCCACCGCCACCCCGACCGACCCGCGCAACGCGGTGCTGCGCACCGCCCTGGTGGACATGGCGGACGGCAACGGCTGGGGCAGCACCGACGCCACCGCCGCGGCGCTGCGTGCGCTCGCCTCTGCCTGGCAGGCGCCGCCATCCCCAGTCCCCGCCAGCATCCTGCTGCCCGACCGCACCGTGCCCGGCATCCTTGACCGCGCCCACCCGCTGCTGGCCGCCGACACCACCCACACCGGAACTGTGCGTGTGCAGGCGCCCGCCGGCCTGGCCGTCCTGTCCTCCGCCGACTACGTGCCGGCCGCACCCGGCGCCCAGGCCCCCGCCTCGCAGAACGGTTTCGTGCTGACCCGCACGCTCTACCGCGTGCTGCCGAACGTCCCGCTCGCGCGCATCGACCCAGCCGCCGACGGCAGCATCGCCCTTCATGTCGGCGACGTGGTCGAGGAGGTCGACGAGCTCGCCAGCCCGCAGCAGCACGCCCACGTCGCGCTGCACATGCCGCTCGCTGCCGGGATGGAGCCGCTGAACCCCGCTTTGGCCACCGCCACCGCCGACGCGACCCCGTCCGCCGCGCCGACCGTGGCGCCCGACTGGTCCAGCACCGGCGACGACGAGGTGCTGGCGGTCTGGCTCGACCTGCCGCCTGGCACCGCGACCCTGCGCACCCGCCTGCGCGCCACGATCCCCGGCCGCTACACCGAGCCGCCAGCCACCGCCGAGATGCTCTACCGGCCATCCGTCACCGGCAGCACCGCCGGCCGGCTGGTCGTGGTCACCCGCTAGGCCGATGCCGCCCCGGCCCCACCGCCCCGGCGGACGGAACCGGGCCACCCCCTGGCTGCGCCACGGCATCGGCCGACTGGCCCGCACCCTGGCTGCCGCCGCCCTGCTCGCCTGGACCGCCGACGTGGCATCCGGCGTGCGTCTGGACGCCCCCGCGCCGACCGCGATCCTGCTCGACCACGACGGCGGCTTCGTCACCCAGGTCGGCCACGAGACCCTGCGGCCGGATGGACGCCGGCAGGTGGAATATGGCTACTGGCACACTGTCCCCCCACCCCGCGTTGTGGCGGCGACCCTGGCGATCGAGGATCGCCGCTTCCGGTACCACCCCGGCGTCGATCCGCTGGCGGTGCTCCGCGCCGGCTGGGAACACCTGCTCGGCCGCTCCGCCTCCGGCGCCTCGACGCTGGCGATGCAGGTGGCGCGCATGCAGCGCCCACGGCCGAGAACCCTTTGGAACAAGAGCGTCGAGGCCGCGGTGGCGATCGCCCTGACCGCCCGCTACGGCCGCGACGCGGTGCTGTCGCAATACCTGCTCCTGGCCCCCTACGGCGAGAACAGCCACGGCATCGGCCACGCCGCACGCTGGTACTTCGACCGCAGCGCCGCCGACCTGGACTGGACGGAGGCCGCGCTGCTCGCCGCGATCCCGCAATCCCCCACCGCCCTGCGCCTGCGCCATCCCGGCCCCCGGCTGCAACGCCGGGCCGCCCGAGTGCTGTCCCTGCTGGCGCAGGCCGGCCTGCTGGATCGCGCGGAGGTGGCACGCGCCGAGGCCGGGCTCGCGGACCCGGGCCTGCTGCCGCGTCGCCACCGCCCGGACTGGCTGCCGACCGTGCTCCGCCTGCGCACGCTCGCCGCTGCGGTGCCGGCCGGCGCCGAGCCGATCCTGCACGCCAGCCTCGATCCCGCCGTGCAGGCACGCGTCGCCGCCGCCGCCACGCAGGCCCTGGCCGGCTGGCAGTCCCAGGGGGCCGAACAGGCCGCGGTGATGGTCGTGCGCCGCGGCACCCGCGCCGTGCTGGCCTCCGTGACCGCGAGCCTCCCCGACCAGCCGAGCAGCATCGACTTCACCGCCACCCTCCGCTCGCCCGGCAGCACGCTGAAGCCGTTCCTGTTCGCCAGAGCGCTGGACCTGGGCCTCATCGTGCCGCAGGACGTGCTCCCGGACCTGCCCGGGCTGGTGCCCGGCATCGACAACGCCGACCACGCCTTTCTTGGTCCGCTTCTGCCGCGCCAGGCCCTGGCCAACTCGCGCAACGTCCCGGCCGCCGCCCTGCTGCGCCGGATCGGACCCGGCCGTGGCTTCCGCTTCCTGCGCCGCCTCCGGCTGCACCGCCTGGACGGCGACGGCGCGCAGTTCGGGCTCGGCATGGCGATCGGCAGCCTGCCGACCCGGCTCGACCGGCTGATGGACGCCTACGACACCCTGGCAGAGGACGGCACCGCCCAGGACCTGTGCTGGATCGACGAGGCCGAGCGTGCCCCGCCGCAACGGCTGGTTTCCGCCGACAGCGCCCGCCTGGTCACCCGCTTCCTCAGCGACCCCCTGGCCCGGCTTCCCACCTTCCCGCGCTACGGCAGCGGCGAGTTCCCGTTCGCGGTTGCGCTCAAGACCGGCACCTCGCAAGGCTACCGCGACGCCTGGACGGTCGCCTGGTCCGCCGGCTACGTCGTCGGGGTCTGGGTCGGCCGCGCCGATGGCGGCCCGATGGCGGGCCTCGGCGGTGCCGGCGCCGCCGCGCTGGCGCAGACCCTGCTGCTCCGGCTCCAGGGCGCCGACCGGGTCGATTTCACCGCCGGCGACCTCGCCCGCCCGGACGGAACGGCGTCGGAGCTCTGCACCACGAACGGCGCCACCGCCCCCTGTCCGAGCCGCCTGACCGAGTTTTCCCGCACACGCCAGCCCGCCCGCACCGTTGCCTTCGCCGCGGACGATGCCGACCAGCTGCGGATTGTGCAGCCGGCGCCGGACCTGCACGTATGGCGCAACCCGGAAGCCCCGGCCGGGCTCGACCGGCTGGTGCTCCGCGCCGCTGCCGCACCCGCGGTGCGCCAGCTGGTCTGGCTGGTCGACGGCGCCCCCGCCTCGATCGGCGCGCCCGGCGTCCCGTTCTTCTGGCCGCTCGCTCCCGGCCGGCACAGCTTCCAGGTGCGCCTGCCGTTGCAGGACGAGCGCTCCGCCCCCCTCTCGGTCGTGGTCGACTAGTGCGCCCGGCGTCCCGAAGCAGGCTCGCCGCGATCTGGCGGCACCTTCGCGACATCCGGCAGGAAGACCGGTCCGCGACCCGCCCTGCCGCCTACGACCCGAACACGCGGATCAACGACGGCGAGGCGACCGCCTGGATGGCCGACGCCCGCCCCGCTCCGGCCTTCACGCTGGACGCCTGTCTCGACGCGCCGGCTTACGTTCCCGGCTGGATGCTCGACCAGAACACGTCGAACCGCCCGACGATCGACCCGGTGCCGCTGCCTAACCATGCCGGCTTCGTCACGACCACCGACGCGACCGGGCACGAGCCGACGCTCGCCGCCCACTACCGCCGCATCCTCGACGTCGCCCCGCCCCGGACGGAATGGCGGCCGGACGTCGCCCGCTTCTCCTGCTTCGACGTCGACCTGGTGATCGGCATCGCTGAGGAACATCCACTCCGCATCGAGATGTTCGGCGGCGCGACCCTGGCGGCCACCGAGCTGCTCGGCCAGCTGGCCGATCCCGCGTCACCGGACGGCGTCCTCTACGACAACCTCGACCAGGGCTGGGCGCTGCGCATGTACGCCATCGGAAGCGACGTGCTCACGCTGGAGTGGGACTGGGAACGGCCACTCGGCGATGACGAGCCGCGCGCCTTATGCTTCCCCCGCGGCCTCGTCGCCGTACAGGCGCGAAGCACCCGGCAACGGCTGCAACACGTGCACCATGCCCTGGTGCAGGCGATCGGCACCGACCTGTGGAACCTGCCGCCGCGCCGGTCCTGACGTCGCGATCAGTGCGGCGTGCCGCCCGGCATCGCCGGCATCCCGACTGGCATGGCCGGCATGCCTGCCGGCATCCCGCCGGGCATCTGCGGCATCGACATCGCCGGGTTCGACGCCACCACC
>CAXUDP010000005.1:64781-68103 GCA_964249735.1 uncultured Acetobacteraceae bacterium
CGGCATCCCGCCGGGCATCTGCGGCATCGACATCGCCGGGTTCGACGCCACCACCTGCTTCACGTTGCTCGCCATGCGCGTGCACAGATCGGCTTCCGTCGTGTTGCCGCGAGATGCCATCTCCGACATCGGCACGTTATTGCCGTTGGCGCCGAGCAGCACGCCTTGTTTCCCAAGTGCCTCGGCGCTGTCGGTTGAGCCGGCACCGGCGGGAAGCCGCGAGATCGCGGTCTTCTGCGCCGTGATCGCGCTGTCGTCGGCATGACCATGCGCCTGGCAATACTCAAGCACGCCCAGCTCGTTCGCAGCGCTGTTGCGCGCCATGCTGGTCATGTCGGTCTGCGCCAGGCACGGCAGGGCAGGAAGTGCAGCTGACAGCGACACGCCGAACAGCGTCCGGATCGCAAGATGACGGCCCATGAATCGTTCCCCAAGTGAACCAGCCCGCCGGCTGGCGTTCATCGAAACGAACGGCACGACCCGAAGAAGGTTGCATAACCGGAAAGGTAGCCGGGCGTTGCGCAACCGTCGATCAGGTCGCGTTCAGGGCCCGGCGGATGTTGCAACGAGCTTGCGCATCCAGCGCCGCATGGAACATCTTGGTATGGAACAACCGCGCCCGCCCGAGCTGCCCGGAAAGAAACTCCCTGCGACCGGTCCGGTAGGCTTCGGCACCGAACACCGGCAGGTACTCGCCCTCGATGTCCGCTTCGTAGCACTCGTATTCGACGGGCGGCGCGCCGAGAATCGCCAGGTCGAGGTCGAGGAAATACGCGCAGTCGAGAACCTGCCCGTCCGGTCGATCCGCCGGCAGCAGGTGGTCCGCCGTCCGCTCCACCATCAGGACTGCTGCCGACAGGCAAGCCGCATCCACCAGCCCCGTCATCTCCGCCCGCAGCAGTGCTGCGCTGCGCGCCTCGTTGTCGCGCGCCGCCGGATCATGCACGGCGTCGTGTTACCAGATCGCCAGCTCCAGCACGTGCGGGTTCGCCACCCGCCCCTGCAGGTCGTGCAGCCCGCGCAGCAGGGCGTCGACATGCGCCTGCCCGTGATAGCGGCGGTGCGCCTCCGCGTAGCGGACCCGCAGGCCGGCCCGGCGCATCACCATCAGCTCGAACATCCGACTGCCTCCAAAATTTCTTGAACGTCGTTCACGGTTCGCCTAAATATGAACAACGTTCATGAAACAGGACACCCCCATGTCGCTTCTCCTGTCGCGCCGCCTCACGCCGCTCCTGGTCACGCAGACGCTGGGCGCGATCAACGACAACCTGTTCAAGAACGCCCTGGTGGCGCTGATCCTGTTCCGCGCCGGGCAGGGTGCCGGCTCTGCCGCGGGCGGTGCGGAACTGGTGTCGCTGGCCGGCGGGATCTTCATCCTGCCCTATATCCTGCTGTCGGCCACCGCCGGACAGCTTGCCGACCGCTGCGAGAAGTCGCGGTCGATCCTGGTGGTGAAGCTGGCGGAAGCCGTCCTGATGGGCCTGGCTGCCCTCGGCTTCCTGCTGGGCAGCACGCCGCTGCTGTTCGCGGTGCTGTTCGGCCTCGGCGTCCAGGCCACCTTCCTCGGCCCGCTGAAGAACGCGATCCTGCCCAGCCACCTGCCGGAGGCCGAGCTGCTGGCCGGGAACGGGTTGATCGAGGCCGGCACCTTTCTCGGCATCCTCGCGGGCACCATCGCCGGAAGCTGGCTGTTCGGCGCCGTGCACGGGCGGCTGATCGTGTCGCTGGCCGGGGCGGCGGTGGCCCTCGCCGGCATCGCCAGCGCCGCGCTGGTGCCGCGCGCCGCGGCCAGCGCCCCGGAGCTCCCCATCGGCTGGAACCCGCTGCGCGACACCGTGCGGCTGGTCGCCGCCGCCCACGACAACCGGACGGTCTGGCTGTGCATCCTGGGCCTGAGCTGGTTCTGGGCGGTGGGCGCGGTCGTGCTGACCGAGCTGCCGACCCTGGTGCGGGCGCTCGGCGCCGAGCTGCACGTCTTCACCCTGCTGCTCGCCTTCTTCTCGGTCGGCGTCGCCGTCGGCTCGGTGTCCTGTTCCAGGCTGCTGCGCGGCGAGGTGTCGCCGCGGCTGGTGCCGTTCGCCGCCCTAGGGCTGTCGGTGTTCATCCTCGACTTCGCAGTCGCGGCGCACCACGCGCAGGGCCTGACCACCACGAGCCTGCTGCTGCACAGCCTGCGCGGCTGGCGCATGCTGCTCGACCTGCTGCTGCTGGCTGCCTGCGGCGGCGTCTACTCGGTGCCGTTGTTCGCCATCATCCAGGAACGCTCCGAGCCGTCCCGCCTCGCGCGCACGGTCGCGGCCAACAACGTGGTCAACGCCGGCGCGATGGCGGGGGCCGCCGTTGCCACGGCGCTGCTCGCCGTTCTCGGGCTGACGCCGGTGGCGATCCTCCTCGTCGCGGCGGCGGCCAACGTCCTGGTGGCGCTGTGGATCGTGCGCATCCTGCCGCAGGACACCATGCGCGCCCTGTTCCGCGGCTACTTCCGCGTCCTGCACGGCGCCGACGTGTCCGGGCTGGAGAACCTGCCGCCGGCCGGCACGCGCACGGTGTTCGTGGTCAACCACCAGAGCTTCCTGGACGGCTGCTTCGTCGCCGCCTTCCTGCCCGGCACCCCCACCTTCGCTGTCAACGTCCACATTGCCAGGCGCTGGTGGGCGAGGCTGTTCCTGGCCGCGGTGCGCCACTTCGCGGTGGATCCCGCCAACCCGTTCAGCACCAAGACCATGGTGCGCGCGGTGCGGGACGGCCACGCCCTGGTGGTGTTCCCCGAGGGCCGGATCACCACCACCGGCGCGCTGATGAAGGTCTACGAGGGCGCCGGCATGGTGGCCGACAAGGCCGAGGCGGTGGTGGTGCCGGTGCACATCGACGGGCTGCAGTTCACCCGTTTGTCGCGCATGGGCAGCCGCGCGCCGCGGCGCTGGTTCCCGCGCCTGTCGCTCACGGTGCTGCCGTCGGTGACCCTGGCGGTCGATCCGGAACTGCGCGGCCGTCCGCGCCGACGCGCCGTTGGCACCGTGCTGCAGGACGTGATGGAACAGGGCGGCTTCGCCACCGCCCGGACCGGCCGCACGCTGTGGAGCGCGCTGCTGGACGCGCAGGACCGCTACCGCGCCGCCACGCCGATCGTCGAGGACATCGCGCGCACGCCGCTCAGCTACCGACGCCTGGTGCTGGGCGCCGCGGTGCTGGGGCGGCGGCTGGCGCGGGAAGCGCTGCCTGGCGAGCATGTCGGTCTGATGCTGCCCAACGCGGTCGGCAGCGTGGTGACCTTCATGGCGCTGCAGGCGCATGGCCGCGTGCCGGCGATGCTGAACTT
>CAXUDP010000006.1:0-68058 GCA_964249735.1 uncultured Acetobacteraceae bacterium
CTCACGTCCAGCTCGTTCGTCGGGCATGGCGCTCCACCACATGCCGTGGCTGAACGGCTAGACGCGCAGGTCCATCGGCGCCGCGGCCGGCTCGTCGGCGTCGACGATGGCGTCGATCAGGGCGGGGCCTGGGGTTGCCAGGGCCGCCCGGATCGCGGGCACGATCTCGGCCGTCGTGGCGCAGCGGAAGCCGGCGGCGCCGACCGCCCTGGCATAGGCGGCGAAGTCGATGTGGCCGAGCGCGCAGCCGTACTGGGGGTTGCCGATGTCGCGCTGCTCGAACCGCACCTCGGCCAGCGAGTCGTTGTTCAGCACCAGCACCTTGAGGTCCAGCCGGTGCAGCACCGCGGTGGACAGCTCCGCCATCAGCATCGCCAAGCCGCCGTCGCCCACCACCGCGAGCGAGGTGCGGTCAGGATGGGTGAACGCGCCGCTGATCGCCAGCGGCAGGCCGGACGCCATGGTCACCAGCGTGCCAGACCCGGTCCAGCCCTGCCCGGCGCGGAGCCGGATGTGCCGGGCGGCGAACTGGGTGTTGGCGCCGCAGTCGAGGCTGAACAGCGCCCGGTCCGGCGCCAGCTCGCCGAACGCGCGCACCACCGTCTGAGGGCGCAGCCGCGGGCGGGGCTGGGTGTCCTCCACCCGCCGAAGCAGCGCGGTCCAGTCGCGCATCCGCTCCTGCGTTCGAAGCAGGAAGCCGCGGTCGTCCTGCCGCAGCAGCAGCGGCTGCAGCGCCGACAGGGTGGCCTGCATGTCGCCGACCAGGCCCAGCTCCACGGGATAGCGCAGCCCGATGCGGTCGGGGCAGCGGTCGACCTGCACGCCGCGCGCCTGTCCCGGGGGAGGATAATAGTCGGTCCATGGCATGGTGGAGCCGAGGATCAGCACGGTGTCGCATTCCGCCATCGCCTCGCGCGAGGGCAGGGTGCCGAGGTGGCCGATGCCGCCGGTGGTCAGCGGATGGTCGTCGGGCAGCACCGCCTTGCCGAGATAGGCCTTGGCCACCGGGGCGGCGAGGGTGTCGGCCAGGCGCTCCAGCTCCGGGCCAGCGCCGAGGCAGCCCTGCCCGGCCAGGATCGCCACGCGTCGGCCGCGGTTCAGGATCGCCGCCGCCGCCGCCAGCCGTGCCAGGGCAGGCACGCCGTCCGGGTCGCTCCACGACGCGGCCGACGGGCTGCGCGCGAACCGCACCGAGGGCCGGTCCTCGCTGAGCCGCAGCGTCTGCACGTCCTTGGCGATGGTCAGGTGCGCGACCCCGCGCGCGTCGCGCGCCGCGCGGCAGGCGCGGTCGACCACGTGCAGCGCGTGCGCCGGGCCGCTGACCTGCTCGTTGAACACTGCCACCTCCTGCATCAGGCGCACGGTGCTGACGCTCTGGGGGTAGCGCATGCCCTCCATGTCGTGGAACGTCGAGCCGGTCAGCGCCAGCACCGGCGAGCCGTCCAGCCTGGCGTCGAACAACCCGTTCAGCAGGTGGATGGCCCCCGGCCCGGTGGTGGACACGCAGACCCCGAGGCCGCCGCCGTGCTTGTGGACGCCCGACGCCATGAACGCCGCCGCCTCCTCGTGCCGCACGCCGACAAAGGCGATGTCCTGCTGCCGCCGTCGCAGCGCCTCGATCAGCGGGTTGATGCCGTCGCCGACGATGCCGAAGGCGTGGGTGACGCCCCAGCCGACCAGCACGTCGACCACGATCTCGACCGTGCTCGGGTCCGGGACGCCTGGCGACGGATCCGCAGGGTCGGGGGCGGCTTCCGCAGCGACGCCGGAGGCCGCGACCGCACCCAGGCCGGCCAGGCCGAACAGCGTCCTGCGCTTCAGCCCGTCCGCACGCCGGTCCCGCTCCTCGGTCACCAGTCGGCCCGCAGGCGGGTGACAGCGAAGTTGATCGCGTCGGCCGCGTCGTCGAACAGCTCTGCCACGCCGCAGGCCATCATCAGGTTGTCTGCCAGCGGCATCGCGAACTGCTCCACCGCCATGTCGTGTGGGTCGCGCAGCGCGCCGCCCGCCGCCAGCAACACCGGCATGGCGGCCGCCACTCGCTCGGCGTAGGGGCGAGGGTCGGCGGTGTAGCCCACCACCAGCCTGCCCAGGGCCGCGGCGGCGCCCATCTCGTAGGCGGTGCCGGGGTCCATGGAGGGGCCGCGGAACGGGGTCATGTTGGCGACCAGCGCGTCGCAGCGACGGATCATCGCCATGTTGGCGTCGCGTATCGCGCCCGGATCGTGAACGACGTTCACGGGATCGCCGTCGAGCGGGAACAGGCCGACCGCGCCGGCGGCGATGCACAGCGCCTTCAGGGCAGCACCACGCGCCACCGGATCCGGACCGAACACGTCCGGGCCTGCCAGGTAGAGCAGCGGCGGGCGGTCAGGAGATCGGGACATCGCCTTCCCGCCGCTTGACGTTCAGGCGCAGCAGGCTGACGGAGGCGGCCAGCAGCGAGAAGCCGGCAGCGACGGCGATCGACAGGGTGGTGCCGCGTCCAGGGACGAGCGAGAAGATCATCGCTACCAGCGCAGCCCCCAGGGTCTGGCCCAGCAGGCGGGCGGTGGACAGCATGCCGCCGGCGCCGCCGGAGCGGGCGCGGGGTGCCGCCTGCAGCATGGCGCGGTTGTTCGGGGTCTGGAACAGGCCGAAGCCGACGCCGCACAGGGCCAGCCGCCACGCCAGCCCGAGATCGGTCGGCTGTGCCGGCAGGCGTACCACCAGCACCAACCCGGTCGCCAGCACCAGCAGGCCGAGCCCGCCGAGCAGTCCGGCGGGGTAGCGGTCAGACAGCCGGCCGGAGATCGGCGCCAGCACCGCGAGCGCCACCGGCCAGGGCGTCAGCAGCAGGCCGGTCTGCACCGCCGAACGGTGCAGCGTACCCTGGATGAAGAACGGCAGGGACACGAAGGCCAGCATCTGCGCGGTGAAGGCGGCGACCGAAGCGCCGATCGACAGGCCGAACACCGGGATGCGCAGCAGGTCCAGCGGCAGCAGCGGCGCCGGACGGCCGAGCTGCCGGCGCACCAGCAGGGTGCCGCACAGCAGCGTCAGCACGGCGATGCCGATCACGGCCGGGGCGCCGAGCCCGTGACCGGCACCGTCGACCACGGTGATCAGCAGGCCGAAGGTTGCGGCACTCAGCAAGGCGCTGGGCCAGTCGAAGCGGTGCGTGGCGCGTGGCGGGCTGGGCAGGCTCCAGGCCGCGACGGCCAGGGCGAGGACGCCGATCGGCACGTTGATCGCGAACAGCCACGGCCAGTTGGCGACCGACAGGATGCCGGCGGCGACGGTGGGCCCGAGGGCGGCCGAGATGGCCACCACCATGGCGTTGATGCCGATGCCGCGGCCGAGCAGGCGGCGTGGGTAGATGAAGCGGGTCAGGGCGGCGTTGATGCTCATGATCCCGGCGGCGCCGAAACCCTGCACGATGCGCGCCGCGGTCAGGGTGAGCAGGGAGTCCGACAGGGCGCAGCACAGCGACGCCAGCGTGAACAGCAGCAGGCCGACGCGGTAGACGCGCGCGTAGCCGAGGATCTCGCCCAGCGAGGCCAGCGGCAGCAGGCTGACGGTGATCGCCAGCTGGTAGGCGTTGACCACCCAGATCGAGGCGGCGGGCGTCGCATGGAGGTCGACTGCGATGGTGGGCAGTGCCACGTTGGCGATCGCGCCGTCGAGCACCGCCATGAGCACGGCGAGAGCCACTGCCAGCATCGCCCAGTAGCGGCGCGGGACCGGCAGGCCATCCTGCTCCGGCTGCGCGGGCGGGCTCATGCCGTGCGGCCGCGGGGCGTCGGGAACGGAAGCAGGGGATATGGGAGTGGGAATGCCAGTCGCCGCACCAGCGGCTTTGAGCAGAACCCCGGCAGGCGCGCAAGGCGGAGCCCGCTTGCGTGCCGGAGCCCAGAGGCCCCGGCACGGGACGAGGGGAGTGGCGGCCTTTAGGAGGTCTTGGCGGTCGCCAGGTTGTAGGTGACGTGGTCGGGGCTGCCGGTGGTGCCGTCGGGCGACATCTGCTGGGTGGTGAACTGCACCTGGGTGAAGTTCAGCGACAGGCTTTCCATCGGGCGGTCGCCGCTGGAGGTGTGCGAGTAGCCGCTGATGATGGTGTTGGTCAGCATCAGGGTCAGGTAGATGTCCTGCTGGTCCTTGAAGGTGCGGGTGAAGTCGATCTGCACCTCCTGGCCGTGGCCGGACAGGGCCTCCTGCATGAGCTTGCCGGTGGCGACGTCGTTCTCCTTGGTCACCGTCACCTCGCTGATGGAGGGAGCGGTGGACTCGCGCTCGGACGACGAGCCGACCACGCTGGAGATGCCGCGGCCGACGCCCCACTGGAAGCCGTGCAGCTCGATCCAGCTGGTATGCCCGCTTTCGGTGACGTCGCCGTCGCAACCAGGGAACTTCATGTAGATGGCCATGGATCTTCCTTTCCTTACAGTTATCTCACAAAGTAACGAAACGCGCCGTCGGCCTCCATATCCACGGAGATCGCGCTGACCGCAAGGCCTCTGGCCATGTGCTCGAGCACGCGGGTCGACAGCTCGGGCAGCAGCGTATCGGACAGGATGCCCTCGATCGCGCGGGCGCCTGCGCTGCTTTCGGTGCAGCGTCCGGCGACGACCTCGCCGATCGCCGGGTCGAACTCGAGCTCGGCCTTGAACCGGCTGCGGAAACGCTGCCTGATCCGGTCGAGCTGCAGCGAAACGATCCGGCGCAGCACCGTGTCGTCCAGCGGAACGTATGGCACCAGGCGGACGCGGCCGAGGAAGGCCGGCTTGAACCATTTCACCAGTTCTTCATGCAGCAGGCCGGGCAGCGCGTCGGCATCGGGTGCCGTGTCGGCGTCGGCAAACAACCGTGACAGGATCTCGGTGCCTGCATTCGAGGTCATGATGATGACGCAGTTCTTGAAGTCGATGTCGCGGCCCTCGCCGTCCTTCATGTGTCCCTTGTCGAACACCTGGAAGAACACGTCCTGCACTCCGGGATGCGCCTTCTCCATCTCGTCGAGCAGGATCACGGAGTACGGGCGTCGGCGCACCGCCTCGGTCAGGATGCCGCCCTCGCCGTAGCCGACATAGCCGGGAGGCGAGCCCATCAGCAGGCTGACCTTATGTTCCTCCTTGAACTCGGACATGTTGATGATCGTCAGGTTCTGCTCGCCGCCGTAGAGCTGCTCGGCCAGGGCGAGCGCGGTCTCGGTCTTGCCGGTGCCGGACGTGCCAACCATCAGGAACACGCCGATCGGCTTGCGCGGGTCGGTGAGGCCCGCGCGCGAGGTGCGGATCGCCTGCGCCACCGCGCGCAGCGCGTGGTCCTGGCCGACGATGCGCCGTGACAGGGAGGCCTGCAGGTCGAGCACGGTGCGTATCTGGTCGGTCTGCATGCGGCCGGTCGGGATGCCGGTCCAGCCGGCGACGATCTCGGCCACCGCCTGCGCGTCCACCACCGGGAACACCAGCGGGTGCTCGCCCTGCATCGCCTGGAGCTCGGCGTTGCGGTCGGCGTAGTCGGCGCGGAGCAGGGCGCGCTCCTCGACGGAAGCCGGCTCCGGCGCCTGCATCGCGGTACGTATCTGCTCCAGCCGGCCGACGATCTCCCGCTCCCGCTCCCAGCGCTCGCTCAAGCGCGCGCGCTGCGACGACACCGCCGCGTGCTCCGCCTCCAGCGCGGACAGGCGCTCGCCGTGCTCCGCGCCGTAGTCGGCATCGCGGCCGAGGATGGCGCGCTCGGTGTCGATCAGGGCGAGCCTGCGTTCCGCGTCCTCCAGCATCGCCGGCGAGGCCGCCTGGCTCATGGCGACCCGGGCGCAGGCGGTGTCGAGCAGGCTGACCGCCTTGTCGGGAAGCTGGCGGCTCGGGATGTAGCGCGCCGACAGGCGCACCGCCGCCTCCACCGCCTCGTCCAGGATCGGGATGCGGTGGTGCGCTTCCAGCGTTCCCACCAGGCCGCGGATCATCGCCGATGCGGTGGCCTCGTCCGGCTCGCCGACCACCACCGGCTGGAACCGGCGGGTCAGCGCGGCATCCTTCTCGAAGTACTTCTTGTACTCGGCCCAGGTGGTGGCGGCGATCACCCGCAGCTCGCCGCGCGCGAGCGCCGGCTTCAGCAGGTTGGCGGCGTCGCCGGAGCCCGCGGCGCCGCCGGAGCCGATCAGGGTGTGCGCCTCGTCGACGAACAGGATCACCGGCGCCGGGCTCGCCTGCACCTCGCGGATCACGCCGCGCAGCCGGTTCTCGAACTCGCCGCGCACCCCGGCGCCGGCCTGCAGCAGCCCGAGGTCGAGGGTGCGGATCACCACGCCGGCCAGCGCCGGCGGCACCTCGCCGGCGGCGATGCGGAGCGCGAAGCCTTCCACCACCGCGGTCTTGCCGACGCCGGCCTCGCCAACCAGGATCGGGTTGTTCTGCCGGCGCCGGGTGAGGATGTCGACCAGCTGGCGGATCTCCGGGTCTCGGCCCAGGATCGAGTCGATGCGGCCGGCGCGGGCGCGCTCGGTGAGGTCCACGGTGTACTGGCCGAGCGCCGTCGACGGGCCCTGGCGGGGTGCGGCGTCGGCCGGCGACGGATCGGTGCGGGCTGCGGACGGCTCGGCGGTCTCGATGCTGCGCGCCAGCAGGGCGGGCAGCGCCGTGCGGTCGAAATCGGGATCGATGCGGAACAACCGGGGTGCGGCGCGTCGGAGCGGAGCGGAAACCTGCTCGTCGGTCACGATCGCCATCAGCAGGTCGGCGGAACGGATGACCGCGTCGCCGCGCTCGACCGAGGCCAGCAGCCAGGCCTGCTTGCACAGCGCCACGATCTCCGGCGACAGCGCCGGCGGACGACCGTTGCCGGACTTCATGCCCCCGAGCGAGTTCTGCAGCTCGGCGGCCAGGCGTCCCTCGTCGATGCCGAGATGGCGCAGCAGGACCGGGATGTCGCTGCCCGGGGTGCCCAGCAGCTGCAGCAGCCAGTGCTCGATCTCGACGTTGTAGTGGGTGCGGGACAGGGTCAGGCCGGCGGCGGCCTCGAGGGCCGCGCGGCAGGTGGGGTTCAGGCGGGCGACGAGCAGGGACAGGTCGATCGCGGCCATGGATGCTCCCGCCGGCACCGACCGGCACCGGAACGTTAGGTTTGACAGCGCGCCCTGTCCAGCAACACTGTGGAACGATGCGGGACACGGTCGCGACGTACGCCCGACCGACGCACGCCCGATTGGCGCAGGCCCGACCGGCGCTGGAATGTCACGGGATGCGGGTTTCGGTTTGATGCAGCCACGGATCGAGGTCGAGGCCCTGCTGGACGCGATTGGAGACGACGCGCCGGCCGGCCAGGACCCGCGCACCGACGTTTCGCCCGCCTCGCACTATTTCCGGCTGCGCGACGCCCGCGCCGACGCCCGCGCCGCCGAGCGGCAGACCGATTCCGACAGCACCCGGCCGAGCGGGGCGGAGAACTGGCAGCTGGTGCGCGAGCACGCGCTCGACATTCTCGGCACGGTCGGCAAGGACATCGAGGTCGCGGCCTGGCTGACCGAGGCGCTGGTGCGTCTCGACGGCGTCGACGGGCTCGCCGACGGGGCCTGGCTGATGGCAGGGCTGGTGGAGCGCTACTGGGACGCGGGGCTGCATCCGCTGCCGGACGAAGACGGCATCGAGGGCAGGGTGTCGCCGCTGGCCGGGCTCAACGGCATCGGCGCCGACGGCACGCTGATGCAGCCGCTGCGCAAGCTGGTGCTGTTCGGCCGCGCCGACGGGGTGCCGGTGACGGTGTGGCGGTTCGAGCAGGCGGAGGAGGTGGAAGGGATCGGCGACGCGGCGCGCAAGAAGCAGCGCCTCGCCGCCGGCGCGCTGCCGTTCCGGGCGATCGAGGAGGAGGCGCGTTCCTTCGGCGCGGCGCAGCTCGGGCAGGTCGGGCAGGGGGCGCGGCGGGCGCTGAAGGGCTGGCAGGCGCTGGCCGGCCTGCTCGACCGGCTGGCCGGGACCGCGTCGCCGCCGACCAGCCGGGTGGCGGGCGTGCTGGAAAAGGTGCTGCGGGTCGCGGAACGCTACGCGCCGGTGCAGAGTGCCGAGGCGGTCGAGCCGCAGGCGGCGGTGGCGGGGCTGGAGGCGGCGCCGGACGACGCGGAGCCGGCCGCTCCCGCCCGCCCGGAGCAGCCCACGGTCCGCCTGCCGCCGACACGCGACGAGATGCTGGGAAGCCTGGCCGCCATCGCCGAGTTCTTCCGCGTGCACGAGCCGCACTCGCCGTTGTCCTACACCCTGGACGAGGCGGTGCGACGCGGCCGGATGAGCTGGCCCGAGCTGCTGGGCGAGGTGGTGCCGGATCCGGAAGCGCGGGCGGTGATCCTGTCCCAGCTCGGCATCCGTCCTGCGGCGGGATGAAGCGTTCGCCGGCCGGCGGGAAGGGTGTCCTCAATCCCGGGTGGGGGTTTGCCCGGCCTGTCGGTTCGAGGCTGGCCGGCCAGACTGGCGTTCCGTCCCGTAGCAGCACGCCGGCGACTGCGCCCCGCCTGGCTGGTATCCGTGCCCCGGGAGCGGGGTTGGCGCGATTGACCCTCGGACGCTTCCGCGAATAGGCTGGCCATCCGTGGTCCGTCGTTGGCGTTCCGGCTCGTGCCGGTGCCGCAAGGACCGGCGGACCGGTCGCCTCCCCGGGGGGAGCCGGCACCACACCGGAGACGCCACACCGACCACGGCAAAGGAGAAGCCTTGAGATGAGCGCCAGCATTCACGAGAAGCTGAGCCGGGTGCGCCGTCCGCGCGTGCATATCACCTACGAGGTCGAGACCGAGGGCGCCCAGGTCGTGCGTGAGCTGCCCTTCGTGGTCGGCGTGATGGGTGACTTCTCCGGCGACCCGACGCAGCCGCTGCGTCCGCTCGGCGAGCGCAAGTTCATCCAGATCGACCGCGACAACTTCGACGAGGTGATGACGCGCCTCACCCCCGGCCTCAACCTGGTGGTGCCGAACAAGCTCGTCGACGACGGCACCGAGATCGCGGTGGGCCTCAAGTTCAACTCGATCGAGGACTTCGAGCCCGGACGGGTGCTGGACCAGGTGCCGGCGCTCAAGGCGCTGCTGGAAACCCGCAACAAGCTGAGCGACCTGATGAGCAAGGCCGACCGCTCCGAGGAGCTGGAAGCGCTGCTGGAGAAGATCCTGCGCGACGCCGGCGACCTCCAGCAGGTGTCCGGCCAGCTCGGACTCAAGGACGAGGGCTGACACCATGTCACAAACCCAAGCAACCCCGGCGCCCGCCACCGAGACCACCGACCTGCTGCAGCAGGTGGTGTCGGCCACGCGGCAGACCGAGCCGGACCGCGCCCAGGACCTGGTGCGCGCCCTGGTCGAGCAGGCCCAGGCCGGCACCGTCAAGTTCGACCGCAACCTCAACCGCACCATCGAGCGCGCGGTGGCCGAGATCGACCGCAAGCTGTCGGCGCAGCTGAACGAGATCATCCACAACCCCCGCTTCCTGAAGCTGGAGGGCTCGTGGCGCGGTTTGCACTACCTGGTGCAGAACAGCGAAACCGGCACCATGCTCAAGATCCGGCTGCTCAACGCGTCCAAGCGCGAGCTGAACCGCGACCTGACCCGCGTGGTCGAGTTCGACCAGAGCCTGTTGTTCCGCAAGATCTACGAGAACGAGTTCGGCACCCCCGGCGGCGAGCCGTACGGCGCGCTGATCGGCGACTACGAGTGGGGCAACCATCCCGACGACATCGAGACCCTTCGCCAGGTGTCCAACGTGAGTGCCGCCGCGTTCGCGCCGTTCATCTCGGCCGCCGGCGCCACCATGTTCGGCTTCGACAGCTGGACCGAGCTGTCCAAGCCGCGTGACCTGGCCAAGATCTTCGACACCGTCGAGTACCAGAAGTGGCGCGGCTTCCGCGACAGCGAGGACAGCCGCTTCGTGTCGCTGGTGATGCCGCGGGTAGTGGCGCGGCTGCCATACGGCGAGCAGACCAAGCCGATCGAGGAGTTCGACTACGAGGAGGCGCCGCTGGATGCCGCCGGCCGGCCGCTGGCGATGGGGCACGAGCAGTACTGCTGGATGAACGCCGCATACGTGATGGGCGCGCGCCTGACCGACGCGTTCGCCAAGCACGGCTTCTGCACCGCGATCCGCGGCGCCGAGGGCGGCGGCAAGGTGGACAACCTGCCCACCCACATCTTCCAGTCCGACGACGGCGACATGGACGCCAAGTGCCCGACCGAGATCGGCATCACCGACCGGCGCGAGTACGAGTTGTCCAACCTCGGCTTCCTGCCGCTGTGCCACTACAAGAACCATGACCACGCGGTGTTCTTCGGCGCGCAGACGGCGCAGAAGTCCAAGGAGTACGACCGTCCGGACGCCACCGCCAACGCCCGCATCTCGGCGCGGCTGCCGTACATCATGGCCACCAGCCGCTTCGCGCACTACCTCAAGGTGATGGCGCGCGACAAGATCGGCTCCTTCATGGAAGCGGCCGACTGCGAGATCTGGCTGAACCGCTGGATCAAGAACTACGTCAACACCAACGAGAACGCGGGCGCCGAAAGCAAGGCCAAGTTCCCGTTGCGCGAGGCGCGGGTCGAGGTGCGCGAGATCCCCGGTCGCCCCGGCGCCTACAACGCGATCGCCTACATGCGGCCCTGGCTGCAGATGGAGGAGCTGACCACCAGCCTGCGCATGGTGGCGCGGATCCCAGAGAAGGCCTGATCCTGGACGCCACCCGGCTCGCGCTCCGGGAGGCGCCCGGAGCGCAGCCGGACGATCCGCTGCGCGAGGCGATGCTCGACGGCAGCTTCAGCGGCCTGAAGGCGGCGGCGGTGGCGCCACGGCTGCGCCGGTTCCTCGTCGGCGGGCTTCCGGCGCTGGCCGACTGGTTCGGCGCCGCGCCGATCGTCGGCTGCCGCGGCGACCGCGACCGATTGCGCGGTCTGATCGACCGCGACCTGGCCGCGATCGACCGCCTGATCGCCGGCCAGCTCGACGCGATCCTGCACCATCCGCGCCTGCAGCGGCTGGAAGGCTCCTGGCGCGGCCTGGCCTGGCTGGTGGACGGGGTCGACCCATCGTCGCTGATCCGGGTGCGCGTGCTGTCGGCGTCCTGGAACGAGATCGGCCGCGACTTCGACCGGGCGATCGAGTTCGACCAGAGCGCCCTGTTCCGCATGATCTACGAGGACGAGCTCGGCCGTCCCGGCGGCGAGCCGTTCGGGCTGCTGGTGGTGGACCACGAGATGCGCCACCGCGCCGAGCGGCGCAGCGCCTCCGGGCCGCTGCCAGTGGACGACGTGTCGGCGCTTGCCTCGCTCGGCGCGATGGCGGCGGCGGCGTTCGCGCCCACGGTGGTGTCGGCGTCGCCGGGGCTGCTGGGCGTGGACCGGTTCGAGGAGCTGGCGCTGTCGTTCGACCCGACCGCGTCGCTGCGCGACGCGGACCACGCCCGCTGGCGGGGCTTGTCCACGCAGGACGGGTCGCGTTTCCTGTGCGTCACCCTGCCGCGGGTGCTGGCCCGGCCGCCCTGGGCGGCCGACCCGGCCCGCGGCGAAGGGTTCCGCTATGCGGAGCACGCGCCGGAGCCGCGCCACCGGGTGTGGTCGGTCGCGGGCTACGCCTTCGCCTCGGTGGTGATCCGGGCGCAGAGCCATTTCCGCTGGCCGGCGGACATACGCGGGGTGGAAACCGACCGGCTCGGCGGCGGCCTGGTGCCGGACCTGGTGGTGGAGCCGTTCGGCACCGACCGCATCGTCGACGGCAAGGGGGGCTGGTGCCGGCCGCCGCTCGACCTGACCCTGACCGACGCGCAGGAACGCCGGCTGGTGGAGGCCGGGCTGATCCCGCTCAACCGCCTGCCGCACGGCAACGAGGCGCTGTTCACCTCCGTGCGCAGCCTGTATGCGGCGCCGTCCGGCGGGACCGGCGGCCAGGAGCCCGGGATCGCGGCTGCCAACGAGCGGATCTCGGCGCAGATCAACTCCATGCTGTGCGTGTCGCGCTTCGCCCACTACCTGAAGGTGATGGGCCGCGAGATGGTCGGCTCGATGCTGACCGGGAGCGAGATCGAGCAGCGGCTGCAGCGCTGGCTGTCGCGCTACACCAACGGCAGCACGCGCGCCGGGCCGGACGCCCGGGCGCAGCACCCGCTGGTGTCGAGCAAGGTTTCGGTGCGCGAGCGGTCCGACCGTCCCGGAACCTTCGGCTGCATCATCCACCTGCAGCCGCACTACCAGCTCGACGACATCGAGACGACGTTCCGGCTGGTGACCGAGCTGTCGGTGCCCGGCGCGCGGAGCTGACGGACGCTCGTCCCGGCGCCGCCCCGACAAGCGGGCTGGCAGAAATGCCGGAAAAGTGAAAAACTGTTTCGCGTCGGCAGGCATCTGACCGTCGACGAACATGGTGGGGACATGGGCGACGGGCAGAACGGTGCGATCCCTCCAGGAGCGGACCCCGGCGGCGTCGGCGCGCTGTTCCGTGCGGGACGGCTGGAGGAGGCGGTGGCGCTGGCCGGCGACACCGTGCGCCGTGCGCCCGGCGACGTGGCGAACCGGCTGCTGCTGGCCGAGATCCTGCTGTTCGCCGGCAACGCCGACCGCGCCGACAAGGTGCTGGACGCCGCCGAGGCGGTGGACCCGTCGCTCGGACTGTACGTGTCGGAGTTCCGGCACCTGCTGCGTGCCGAGGCGATCCGCCGGCAGTGCTGGCGCGAGGGACGGGTGCCGGAGTTCCTGGGCGAGCCCACGGAAACGCTGCAGCACAGCCTGAAGGCGCTAGCGGCGCTGCGCGGTGGCGACGAGGGTGCGGCCGCAGAGGCGGCAGCGGCGGCGGAAGCGGTGCGTCCGCGCGTCGCCGGACACCACGGCGAGGCGCCGTTCGACGACTTCCGCGATGCCGACGACCTGTGCGCCGGGCTGGTCGAGGTGCTGACCGCGACCGGGCGCTATTTCTGGGTGCCGTTGGAGCGGATCGCCGAGATGGCGTTCGCGGCCCCGCGCCGCACCCGCGACCTGTTCTGGCGGCGCTGCAGCATGACGGTGAACGGGGGCCCGGACGGCGACGTGTACGTCCCGGCGCTCTATCTCGATCCGCAGGAGGCGGACCCGGCGGGGGACGGCTCCCTGCGCATCGGCGACGCCACCGACTGGGTCGGCGACCGGGTGGTGCGCGGGCGCGGCCAGCGGGTGTTCCTGACCGGCGAGGACGGGCTGGCGATCCGCGACCTGTCGGCGCTCCGGTTCGGATGAGCCGCCGGGCGGTGCGGACGTGAGGATGCGGCGGTGAGGGTCCCCCGTGAGGCCGGGCGCGAGGCGCCGCGCCGGGTGCTGGGCTCGGTGCTCGACCGGCTGCTCGACGACGCGGCCCCGGCGTTCGATCCGCAGGGCGGCCGCGATCCCGTGGCCGAGCTGCGCGTGGCGGTGCATCGCGACCTCGAGGCGCTGCTGAACGCGCGCCGGCCTTGGCGCGGGATCCCGTCCGGTCAGGCGGCGGCGCAGGGCTCCAGCCTGTCCTTCGGCGTGCCGGACTTCACCTCCGGCGGGCTGAACCACCGCGACGAGCGGGAAGCGCTGCGTCACGAGATTGAGCTGACCATTCGCCGGCACGAGCCGCGCCTGACTCAGGTCCGGGTCCGGCTGCGCGACGAGCCGGACCGGCTGCGCGCGGTGCTCCGGTTCCGGATCGAGGCGGTGCTGCGCGTCGAGCCGGTGGTGGCGCCGATCGCGTTCGACACCGCCGTGCACGCCGCCACCGCCGCCGTGGTGCTGCAGTTGCAGCAGGGCGCCTGACACCGTGACCGATCCGCTTCTTCCCTACTACAACCGGGAGCTGTCGGCGCTGCGCGAGCTCGCGGCGCAGTTTGCCGAGGCCAACCCCAAGGCGGCGGGGCGGCTGCGGCTCGGGCCCGACTCCGCCGACGACCCGCATGTCGGGCGGCTGCTGGAAGGGGTGGCGTTCCTGGCCGGCCGCGTGCACCGCCGCCTGGACGACGAGTTCCCCGAGCTGACCGACGCGCTGCTCGGCGTGCTGTATCCGCACTACCTAGCGCCGGTGCCGTCGGCGGCGATCATGCAGTTCACCTGCCAGCCGGACCTGCGCGTGCCGGTGACGGTGCCGCGCGGCACCGCGATCGAGACCGATCCGGTGGAGGGCGAGCCTTGCTCGTTCACCACCACCGCCGCGGTCACCCTGTGGCCGATCCGGGTGGAGGGGGTGCGACTGACCGGGCTGCCGCTGGCGGCTCCGGTGAACCCGCAGGCGCGCGGCGCCCGCTCGGTGCTGCGGCTGGCGCTGGCCACCGTGGACCCGGAGGCGGGCTTCGCCGAGCTGGGGGTGGACCGGCTGCAGCTGTTCCTGCGCGGCCCGATCGAGCAGAGCCTGCTGCTCTACGAGCTGATCTGCCGCAACTGCGTCGGCATCGCCTGTGCGGACGGGCCGAACGACCCGACGCCGACCCTGCTGCCGGCATCAAGCGTGCAGCCGGCCGGCTTCGGCGACGCCGAAGGGCTGTATCCGTGGTCGGCGCGCTCGTTCTCCGGCTTCCGCCTGCTGACCGAGTACTTCGCGCTGCCGGAGAAGTTCCTGTTCGTCGACCTCCTCGGGCTGGACGCGCGCACCCTGCTGCACGCCGGCAACCGGATGGAGGTGTTCCTCTACCTCGACCGTGCGGTGCCGGAGATGGAGCGCACGCTGCGCCCGGACGCGCTGGCGCTCGGCTGCGTGCCGATGGTCAACCTGTTCCCCCGCCGCTGCGAGCCGGTGGCGCTGACTCACGAGGACACCGAGTACCACGTCGCCGCCGACCACCGGCGCGCGCGCAGCCTGGAGATCTGGAGCGTCGAGCGGGTGCGCGAGCTGCACGGCGACGGCAGCCTGCGCCCGTGGCGGCCGTTCTACCGCCACGCGCCGTACGACGCCGAGGCCGGCGAGGCGACCGACGTCCCGGCCGGCTACTACAACGTGGTCCGGCGCGCCGCGTCGCCGGCAATCGGCGGCTCGGAGGTGTTCCTGGCGGTGATGGACCCGGCCCTGTCGGTGGACCGGCCGGCCGACTCGGTGCTGTCGGTGGACGCGCTGTGCTCCAACCGCGACCTGCCGGCGCAGCTGCCGTTCGGCGGCGACCAGCCGCGCCTGCACCTGTCGGAAGGCTTGAGCGCGGTGCTGTCGCTGTCCTGCCTGACGCCGATCTCGGGCGCGCTCCGGGCGCAGCTGCACGACAACCGCGCCTGGCGGCTGATCTCCCACCTGTCGCTCAGCCACCTGTCGGTGGTGGGAGGTGCCGCGGCGGCGGACACCCTGCGCGAGGTGCTCAGGCTCTACGACCTGCACGACAGCGCCGAAACCCGCAGCGCCATCGCCGGCCTGGTGGAGGTGAGCGCCACCGGCGGTACCGCGCGCGTGCCGGGCGCGCGGCCGGGCGCGTTCTGCCGCGGGCTGGACGTGCAGCTCACCTTCGAGCCCAGGCTGTGGAGCGCGTCCGGGCTGTTCCTCCTGGCCTCCGTGCTGGAGCGGTTCCTGGCGCTGCACGCCACCGTCAACTCGTTCGTGCGCACCTCCGTGGTGCTGCAGGGCAGGCCCGGGGTGGTGGCCTCGTTCCCGCCGCGTGCCGGCGCGCGCGTCCTGCTGTGAGCGGCGCCGGACAGGGGCCGGAGCACGGGCTGCCGGCGACGGTCGACCATCCGCAGGCCGCCGACACCTCCGTCCTCGACGATCCGGCAGCGCTGCCGGTCCCGGCGCAGGCGGGCCGGTCCCCGCGTCGCGGTGCGGCCCAGAGCCTGCTGGACCGGCTGGTCCGACAGCCGCAGCGGTTCGGCTTCGACGCCGCGGTGATGCTGCTGATGCAGGCGGCGCGGCGTCGCGATCCCGGCCGGGCGGTGCGGTTCCATGCCCCGGCCGGACTCGGATATCCCGCCGCCGACGTGCTCGCGGTGCAGCGGCGCCCGGATGGCTACCACGCCACGGTGACGCCGATCGGCCTGACCGGGCCGTCCGGGGTGCTGCCGCGCCCGTACAGCGAGATGGTGGTTGCAGAGCAGCGCCGCCGCTCGCCGGCGCTGGCGGCGTTCCTGGACGTGCTGGCGCAGCGTCCGGTGGCGCTGTTCGCCGAGGCCGCGATCAAGTATCGCCCGCATCGCGCCGCCGCCGCGGCGCTGGTCGCGCGGCAGGAGCGGGAGGAGACGCGGGCGTTCGAGCTGGGCGTCGGGCTCGGCCTCGACCCGGAGCCGGTCACGCCGCCCGACCCGCTGGGCGCGCTGCTGCTGGCGCTGGACGGGTTCGGCACCCCCAACCTGCTCGACCGGCTCGGGCTCGACCCGGCGCCGCTGCTGCACTACGCTGGCCAGTTCGCGACCCGGCCGCGCTCGGCCGACCGGCTGGCCGCGATCGTGTCGGACTGGCTGGGCCAGGCGGTCGCGGTGGAGCAGTTCGCCGGCACCTGGCTGCCGCTCCGGCCGGAAGAGCGCTCGGCGCTGCCGGTGACGCTGCCGAACGGTCAGGCGGCGCCCTCGTTCAACCAGCTCGGCGTCGATGCCGCCGCCGGGACGCGGTGCTGGGACATACAGTCGCGGATCGTGCTCCGGATCGGGCCGCTGAGCCTGCCGGAGTTCCAGTCGCTGCTGCCCTCTGGGCGCCGGCTGCAGCACATGGTGTCCCTGGTGCGCGCCTTCCTGGGGCTGGAGGTGGCGTTCGCGGTCAACCCGGTGTTGTCGCGCGACGCGGTGCCGCCGCTGGAGATGGCGGCGGTGGAGCCGCCGCGCCTGGGCTGGAACAGCTGGCTGCCGGTGTCCGCCCGCGCGGAGGATGCAGCCGAGGCGGTGTTCGAGGCGGACCTGGTGGAGCGGGAGGTGCGGGCGTGAGCGGCACCTGGCGCGGCTACGTCGCCGACGTGCCCTACACCGCCAACTACCATCCGCAGCAGGCGCCGGCGAACCTGGAGCTGGCCTGCCTGCTGAACCGGACCGTCGGGCCGCTGGCGGGGAACGGCGACCGCCTCACCTATGTCGAGCTGGGCTGCGGCCGCGGCCGCACCGCGCTGTGCCTGGCCGCCAGCAACCCCGGCTGGACCGTGATCGGCCTCGACGTGATGCCGGCGCACGTAGCGGAAGCACGCGCGCTGGCCGTGGAGGCCGGGATCGACAACGTGTCGTTCGTCGAGGCGGACCTGGCAGGGTTCGACCCGTCGGCGCTGCCGGAGATCGACGTGGCGAGCGCGCACGGGGTGTGGAGCTGGGTCGACGATGCGGTGCGGGCCGGCATCGTGCGCCTGCTGGCCTCGCGGCTGCGTCCCGGCGGCGTGCTGCACCTGAGCTACAACGCCCTGCCGGGCTGGCAGGGGGCGATCGGGCTGCAGCGCCTGCTGATGGAGGCCGGCGACCGCATCGGTGGCCGCACCGACCGCCGCGCGGCGGGCGCCCTGGAGCTGGCGCAGGCGCTGCGTGCGGCGGGTGCCGTGCACCTCGCGGCCGGGCAGCCGTCGGAGCTGATCGACCGCGCCCGCGACGCGCAGGCCGCCTATCTCAGCCACGAGTTCATGAACCGGCATTGGCGCCCGTGCTTCGGCGCCGACGTGCTCGACGCGCTCGCCCCGGCGCGGCTCGATTTCGTCGGCTCGGCCGAGCTGCTGGAGAACTTCCCGTCGCTGATGCTGACGCCCGAGCAGCGCGCGGTGTGCGACCGCATCGACGAGCCACGCCTGGCCGAGCTGGCACGCGACCTGTGCCTGGACCGGACGCTGCGCAGCGACGTGTTCGTCCGCGGCGCCCGCACGATCGGCCGGGAGGAGCAGGAGCAGCGCCTGCGCGCGCTCACCCTGTGCCTGCTCCGCGCGCCGGAGGAGGTGGTGTACTCGCTGAAGATGCCGGGCGGCACCGCCACGCTGGGGACGGAGTTCTTCCGTCCGGCGGTGGAACGGCTGGCGCAGGGGCCATGCGGGGTCGCGGCGCTGCTCGACGCGGCGGGCGGCCAGCGCGGCAGCGCGCTCGACCTGGTCGGGCTGCTGGTCGGGTCCGGGCAGGCGGCCGTGGTCGCGCGTCCGGGGCAGGCGGGCGCGGGGGAGGCGGCCTCGCGGCTGAACCGGCTGCTGGGCGCGCGCATCCTGCGCGGCGAGGCGGTGCAGCTCCTCGGCCTCGCCAGCATCCGGCTCGGCACCGGGCTGCCGTCGAGCGCGGACGAGGCGGTGGTGGCCGCCGCCCTCGCGGTGCCCGGCGACGGCGCGGGCGGAGTGGGCGAGGCCGATCGCCTGCTCCGCGACGCTTTTGCGCCGTCGCCGGACCCGGCGCGGCAGGCGTTCGGGCAGGGTGCCGCGGCGCTGCGGACGCGCCGGCTGGCGGTGTGGCAGGGTGCCGGGCTGGTCGAAGCCGATCCGGCCGCATAGGATTTGGATCCGGTATCGCACCGGCTTTCCGCCCGGGTCCGGCTCGGCTACACCGTTCCGGCAGCACCTATACGCGGATCACCCAACACGATGAGCAGGCAGCACAGGCCCATAGCGGCTCGGATCTCCCGGCACGTCGCCGCCGGGCTGGCCGGACTTGCCCTGGCTGTCCCTGCCGCCGCCGCGCGTGCCGACGATGCCGGACCGGCCGCGGCGGTGCTGCTGATCGGCAACTCCGACTATGCCGCCCTGCCGAAGCTGCCGGGCTGCGTGCCGGCGATGCGCAGCCTCGCCGACCGGCTGCGCGCCAAGGGCGGCGACGTTGCCGAGCAGTTCGATGTCGCCGGTCCGTCGCTGCAGGCGGCGATCGGCAGCTTCGCGGTCCATCTTCCCGCCGGACGGAAGGCGGCGATCGTGTATTGCGGCTACGTGGCGGCCGACGCCGACAAGCTGTTCCTTCTGCCGGTGGGAGCGACCACGGCGCAGCCGGCCGACCTGCCGCGACAGGCGATCATCGCCCGCACCCTGTCGCGCGTGCTGTCCGGCCACGACTCCATCCTGGTCGCGGAGATGCATCCGACGCCCGGGGCGCCGAGCTTGTCCAACGCCGTGCAGGGCCTGCGCGAGGCGTCTGCCATGAGCACCTACCTCGACCTGCGCACGGTGGACGGCACCGCCACCCCCGAGATCGACGCCTTTGCCCGGACGGTGGACCGTTCGGCCGGCTGGCCGTACCAGGCCGCATCCGGCACCGGACAGCCGCAGGGGGTCGCCACGGCAGGTGGCCCGGCTGCGCCCACCACGCCGCCGCCCTCCCCCTCGACGGAGCCGTCATCCGCACCGTCCGCGCCGGCGCCGCCGGAGGCTGCCGGACCGACGACGCCCGCCCCGGCGAACGCCGTTCCGGCCGCGCCCGCCCGTCCCGACCCCGCTGCCGGGGAGCCTGGGCGCGGGAAGGCCGGCCCGAAGACGCCTGCTCCTGAAAAGCCTGTGCCTGGGAAGCCCGCTCCGACCAGGCCCGCGGCGGACGGGACAGCCCCAGGCCAGCCGGCCGCGGTTGCCTCCGCCGGCGCGTCGGGGGATGGGGCGGCGTCGGCCAGGGGGTCGTCCAGCCCCGCCGCGCCGGACGCGGACAAGGCCGCCGCTCCGAAGCCGGCGGCGCCGAAGCCGCCGCGCGTCAAGGCCGGCACGCCGGGTGGCTCCCCCAGCATCCGCCGCCTGCAGGTTTCCCTGCTGGCGCTCGGCTACTACAACCACCAGATCGACGGCCTGGCGAGCCCGGCGACGCAGCAAGCGGTCCGGGCCTACCAAAGGTCGCTCAAGCATCCGGAGACAGGGTTCCTGACCTACGCGGAAAGCTCGGAACTGGGAAAGGTCGGCGCCCGCAGATGAGCCTCCGGCTGAAGTTCAACCTCCTGATGCTGGCGACCTTCGCGGTCGGCCTGCTGCTGGCGGCCTTGTTCGTGCACCGCATTAGCGTGGCCACCGCCACGCGGGCGCAGCTCGACCAGGCGGCGGTGATGATGGGCGAGGCCGACGCCACCATCGCCTACACCAGCGACGAGGTGGCGCCGCTGCTGGCCGAGCAGAGCAAGGTGCAGTTCCTGCCGCAGTCGATCCCGTTCTTCGCCGCGTCGCAGAGCTTCCGCCTGCTGACCAGCCGGTTCCCCGAATACCGGTTCCACCAGCCGGCCACCAACCCGACCAACCCGGCCGACCGTCCGGCGGCATGGGAGGCGGCGATCATCGGGCACTTCCATGACCAGCCCGGTCTGGCGAGGCTGGTCAGCGAGCGCGACACGCCGGCCGGACGGGTGCTGTCGTACTCCGTGCCGATCCGGGTGGACGATGCCGGCTGCCTGTCCTGCCATTCCACGCCGCAGGCGGCGCCGCCCACCATGCTGGATGCATACGGCTCGAAGAACGGCTTCGGCTGGCACCTGCACGACATCGTCGGCGCCAGCATCGTGTCGGTGCCGGAAGCGGCGGCGCTGCGGCGGGCCGGCCATCTCACCGCGGTCACGCTCGGCTGGCTGACGGTGGCGTTCGCGCTGATGCTGGCCCTGGTCAACCTGCTGCTGCACGTCGTGATCATCCGGCCGGTGCGCGAGATCACGGGCATCGCCGACAAGGTGAGCCTGGGCGACTTCGCGGTGCCGGAGTTCGCGGTGACGGGCCGCGACGAGATCGGCTCGCTCGCCCGCTCGTTCAACCGGATGCGCCGCTCGCTGGAGAACGCGATGAAGATGCTGGACGAGTAGCAGCCGGATGCAGCTTCCGGAGCTGATCGGACGGTTCAGGATCCAGTCGCTGCTGGGACGCGGCGCGATGGGAGTCGTGTATCGCGGCCACGACCCGGAGATCGACCGCCCGGTGGCGATCAAGCTGGTGCGCGCCGACCTGCTCGAGGGCGAGGAACGCGACAGCTACCTGGAACGGTTCCGCAACGAGGCCAAGATCGCCGGCCGCTGCATCCACGCCAACATCGTCAGCATCTACGACTTCGCCCTGGTGGACGGAAATCCGTACCTGGTGATGGAGTACGTTGACGGCGTCGGGCTGCACCAGGCGGTGCCGCGCGGCACGCGGATGGAGATGTCGGAGGCGGTGCACATCGCGCTGCAGGTGCTGGACGCGCTCGACTACGCGCACCGCTTCGGCATCGTGCATCGCGACATCAAGCCGGCCAACATCCTGCTGACACGCCAGGCGCGGCTGAAGGTGACCGATTTCGGCATCTCGCGCTTCGCCAGCACCGAGCTCACCACCACGCCGCTGATGATCGGCACGCCGAGCTACATGTCGCCCGAGCAGTGCGCCGGCGAGCTGGTGGACCAGCGCAGCGACCTGTTCTCGCTGGGCTGCATCCTCTACGAGCTGCTCGCCGGCGAGCGGCCGTTCGCCGGCATCAGCTACACCGACACCATCTTCAAGCTGGTCAACCAGCCGCACACCCCGTTGTCCGTGCTGCGTCCCGACCTGCCCGAGACGCTGGGTGCGGTGATCGACAAGGCGCTGGCGAAGCGGTCGGCGGATCGGTTCGACGACGCCGCCGGCTTCGCCTACGCGCTCCGCGGCGTCGCGCCGCCGGGGGATGCGATGCCGGCGGCGATCTCCGGCAGCCTCCCGACCGTGTTCCCGGCCGCAAACGCGGCCGCGGCGCCCGCCGCCGCGCCGGACAACGGCCTCCACCACCCGGGCAATTCTCCGGCCGAGCCCTTGGTCGGGACCGGGAGCGACGACCCGGACGCCGACACGATGCGGCTGCCGCTGCCGCTGCCGGAGGTGCGCGCCGCGTCGGACCGGCTGGAGCTCGACGACCGGCTGGTCGAGACCATCAGCCGACGGCTGGCGATTCAGGTCGGGTCGGTGGCGCCGGCACTTCTGCGCCAGGCGCTGCGCGACGCGCAGACGCCGGCGATGCTGTGCGCGCTGTTGTCGAAGGGTATCGACGACCCGGCGCAGCGCGACCGGTTCGTGCACGAAACCCAGGCGCTGCTGGCCACCCCGCCCGCCCTGCCTGCGTCGGCGCCGTCCGCCGCGAACGAGCCCGCGCCGGAACCCGGCCCCGCCCTGCCGGAGCCGGCGCCGGCGGCGTCGGACGGTTTCGACCCGACCGAGCTTTCGCGCACCCCGATCCAGCCGAGCGAGCCGCCGGTGTCCGGCGGCGAGGCCGTCCCGGCCGCAGCTCCCGCTTCCCCGCCGCCGGTGGCGCCGATCCCGGTCATCCCGCAGACGCCGCCCTCGCCGCCGGTGCTGACCGATGCGGAGATCGCGCGGACGCAGCAGGCGCTGGCGGCGGTGATCGGGCCGATCGCCCGCAGCGTGGTGCGACGCGCGGTGGTGCGGGCGCGCGACCGGCAGGCGCTGCAGATCCTGTGCGAGGCGTCGGTGTCGCGCGACGAGGAGCGGGAACGGTTCCGCGCCCTGCTCCGGGCGGCGGAAGCCACGCCGCGCGGGCGCTGACCCGCCGGCCGGCTGGCAAGACGACGCGCCGGATGGCATGGTCGCCACCCGGAACGACCCGGACGTAGGCCGAGGGACCACCAGCAACGATGTCAGGCGGACAGCTCCAGGCCCTGCTGCTGCTCACCTCGCCGCTCGGCGACGACACCCTGCCGATCAACGACGGCAGCACGCTGCACTGCGTCGGGCTGCACGGCACCGAGAGCATCAGCCAGCCGTTCGAGATGGTGATGACGGTGGTCTCGACCGAGCGCAGCATCGACCCGAACCAGCTGGTGTATCAGCCGGTCGGCCTGACCATACGCAAGCAGCCGCACGCCGACCGGTTCGTCAACGGCGTGGTGCGCGGCATGAGCGCGGTCGGCCAGGCGCAGCGCTCGCGCTGGATGTACCGGCTCGACGTGGTGCCGCGCCTCTGGTTCCTGGGCCAGACCGAAGATTGCCGCATCTTCCAGAACCGGACGGCGCAGGAGATCCTGCAGACCATCTTCGGCGAGCATGCGGTGCAGCCGGTGGAGTTCCGGATCTACGGCGACAAGCCGGTGCGGGAATACACCACCCAGTACAACGAGACCGACCTCGACTTCGTGCACCGGCTGCTGCAGGAGACCGGCTGGTTCTACTTCTTCGAGCACACCAAGGGCGCGCACACCCTGGTCGTCACCGACCGCAACCAATCGTTCAAGCCGGTTGCCGATCCGCAGCACTGGGTGATCCACGAGGGCAACAACGTCGACGTGTTCGACCAGTGGAGCGAGCAGCAGTCGACCGCGCACGGCTCGGTGAAGCTGCAGGACTACGACCCCACCCGCCCGTCCGCGCCGGTGCTGGGCCAGCAGAACACCACCTTGTCCACGCCGGGGGCGTCCACGCGCGACGTGTTCAACTGGCCGGCGCTCACCACGGAGAACGGGATCGCCAGCAACCGCGCCCGGTTCCGCATCGAATCCGCCGAAGCCCTGTCGGGGCTGCGACACGGCCACGGCTACGACCAGGAGTTCTGCCCGGGATACCGCTTCACCCTGGCCAAGGACCCGTTCACCGAGGCTGAGGGGATCGACTACGCCCTGCAGTCGGTCAGCCATCAGGCCACCGATCACACCTGGATCGGCGGCGCCGAGCGGCCGTCCTACGAGAACGGCTTCACCTGCTTCCTGCAGAAGACCACCTGGCGCGAGCCCGCGCGCAACACGCGGCCGCCGATGACCGGGATCTTCTCCGCGATCGTGATCGGCAACGAGGGCGAGGAGATCCACGCCGACAGCCTGGCGCGGATCAAGGTGCGGCTGCTGTTCGACCGGCGCAAGGAGACGGTGGCCAGCATGGCGACCTGGGTGCGGGTGATGCAGCCCTGGTCGGGCAACACCTGGGGCTGGCAGCATCTGCCGCGCGTCGGCTCGGAGGTGGCGGTCGCGTTCATGGACGGCGACCCCGACAGCCCGGTGGTGGTCGGCTCGTTCTACAACCAGTCGCAGCGGCCGGTGTTCGCGATCCCCGACGAGCAGACCAAGCACGGCTTCCGCAGCCGCTCCACCCTGCACGGCGGCACGCAGGACTATTCGGAATGGTCGTTCGACGACAGGAAGGGGCAGGAACTCGTGTTCCTGCACGCGCAGAAGGACTACACCACCGAGGTCGAGAACGACCAGAAGCTGACCGTCGACCGCGACCGCACCGTGGTGGTCAAGCGCGACGAGACCGTCACGGTGACGCGCAACCATTCCCTCACGAGCGAGACCGCTGCCGTCACCGTCACGGCCGCCACCTCCATCACCCTGCGTGTCGGCACGAGCGTTCTCAGCATCACCCCGGCCGGGATCAGCATGACCGGCGTCACGATCAACATGGCGGCCGAGGCCGCGCTGTCGGCCGCCGCCGCGGTGGTCGACATCGACTCCGAAGGCCTGATCACGCTGAACGCCGCCGGAAGCATCATGCTCGACGCGCCGGCGATCCTGTCCACAACCCCCGTCATCCCCGTGGACGCATGATCCGGTGTTCCCGATGAGCCGCGACGCGAGCGTGCCGGTCCCGGTCGACAAGCTCCGGCCGCTGCCGGGCGACTGGATGCAGGCACGGCTCGACCTGGACCCTGCGGACCCGCTGCTCGCCGGCGCGCCGTCTTCCCTGCTGCTGCTCGACCGGCTCGAGGCTGCGGGACGGATCGATGCCGCCCTGTGCCTGGTCGCCCACGCGCTGCCGCCGCGCGAGGCGGTGTGGTGGGCTTGCATGTGCGCCCGCCACACCGCTGGGTCCGAAGGGCCGGATCCCCGGCCGGAGCCGGACCAGGTGGCGGGCGACGCCGCCGAGGCCTGGGTGCGGCAGCCGGACGAGGCGGCGCGCGCCCGCGCCTTCCGCGCCGCCCAGAAGGCGCACTTCCAGTCCGCCGAGGCGCTGGCGGCGCTGGCGGTGTTCTGGGCGGCGGTGCCGGGCTCGGTTCCGATCCCGCCCGACACGGCGACCGGCCAGCTCGGCGGCAGCGTGGAGCGGGCGGTCCGGCTGTCCGGGCTGCGCGGTACGATGCCGGAGCGCCCGAACAGGCTCGCGTCCTTCCTGCGCAGCGCGCGTGACATCGCGGGCGGCGGAGCGGGACAGCTCCCGCCCGCGGCGGCCGCCGGATCGGCCGCGCCTGCGCCGCCCGAACGAAAGGTCGTCTGATGCTGACCCTCAGTATCCTGCGCTGTCCGAACGGGGTGCCGTCGGAAACCCGCCACGTGTCGGGCGGAGAGTTCACCATCGGCCGCGACACCCGCAACGACTGGGTGCTGCCGGACCCGGACCGCTACCTGTCGAAGCGCCACTGCGTGCTCGGTTTCGGTGCCACCGGCTGGCAGATCAACGACACCAGCACCAACGGCACCTACCTCAACCACGAGATCGAGCCGCTCCGCGGCTCCCCGCGAGCGCTGCGCGACGGCGACCGGATCCTGATGGGCGCCTACGAGATGGAGGTGTCGCTGCACGCCGAGGAGGAGCGGCTGGCAGAGCCCGGCGCCGCGCAGGGCCGCATCTCGCCCGCTCCTCATGCCCCCGCTTCCCATGCCTCCGCTTCTCATATCGAAGACCGGCTGGTCGGCGACCCGTTCCCGCAAGCGCCGCAGGATCCGCTCGGGCTGTCCGGGGGCGGGATCGGGCTGCCGTCCCGTTTCGATCCGCTGGGATCCGCGGGCGAGGCCGACTCGGACCCGGTGATGCAGGACCGCGGGCTGATGGACTCCGCCTACCGTCCGCCGCGCCCGGCCGACCTGCTGCCGGACGACTGGGACGTAGAGGACGAGCCGCCGCGGCGTCCGGAGCCGGCGCCCGGTCCGGAGCCGGCGGGGCTTTTCGGACCGGACTGGATGGTGCCGCCGGAGCCGCCCGCGCTGGCCGTCCCGGCCGAGCCGCCACCGGCCGCGCATCCGCTGGCGCCGTTCCCGGAACCGCCGGCGCCGGTGCCGCCGCTCGCCGCCCAGGCGATGCCGGTCCAGGCGTTGTCCGCAGGCGTGACGGAGGACGTCCTGGCGCCTCCGCCGCTGCCGGAGCCGTCCGGCTTTTCCATCGATCCGGAGCCGATGCCGGACCTGGCGATGCGGCACCCGGCCGAGCCGGTCCACGAGCCGGAGCTGGCGGTCCCGGCTGCGTTTGCCGCCGCGCCGGCGCCGCTGCCTCCGACAGCCGACGGCATCGGACGCCCCGGCGGTGCGGCGGAGGACCCCGCCTTTGCCGCCTTCCTGCAGGGTGCCGCGGTGCCGCTGCCGCCGGGCGGCGTGTCGCGCGACCGCTCGGTGGCCACCCTGCACGCGCTCGGCGGGGCGTTCCGGGCGGTGGTGCACGGCTTGCGCCAGATCATGATCGCGCGCGCCTCGATCAAGGGCGAGTTCCGCATCGAGCAGACCACCATACGCGCCACCGGCAACAACCCGCTCAAGTTCTCCGCAGACGACGACGACGCGCTGGCCGCCCTGCTCAACCTCGGCCGTCGCAGCGACGTCACGCCGCAGGCCGCGATCGCCGACGCGCTGGGCGACATGCGCCTGCACGAGGTGGCGATGATGGCGGCAATGCAGGACGCGGTGCGCGAGCTGCTGGTCCGCCTGGAGCCCGGGCGGCTGCTGGACGCGGCGGGGAACAGGCCGGGCGACGTGATCCCGGGCTGGCGCCGCGCCCGCGCCTGGCTCGGCTTCGAGACCCTGCACGCCCAGGTGGTGGACGCGCTGTCCGACGATTTCGACAGCGTGTTCGGCAAGGCGTTCGCGCGTGCCTACGAGCGCGCCATGGCGGACGCGCAGCGCGGGCAGGGGGGGCAGGACGATTGACGCCGCCCGCGCGCGGGCGTCGCTTTCGCCCGCCCGACGCTTTATCGTGATTGAAACGAATTCAACCGGTGCCGCGGTGGCCTCGGTCCGCTTCCTCCCAGGAGAACGGTGTTGAGCTGGACCAACCGGGTCGCCTGGCAGGAAGGCATGTTCCTGCGCGCACAGCACTTCCAGCAGCAGGATCGCTGGGCCGAAACGCAGCTGCGCCAGAGCATCGCCCACCTGCGCACCCATCCCTGGGGGGTGAGCGCGCTCAGCGTGTCCCGCGACCTGCTCAACGCCGGCCGCTTCGCGTTGGACGGCGCCGCGGGCTTGTTCGAGGACGGCACCCCGTTCGCCCTGCCGGGCGAGGCCGACCTGCCGGCGCCGTTCGAGGTGCCGGACACCGCACGCAACGCCCTGCTGTTCCTGGCCCTGCCGGCGCGCCAGTCCGGGGCGCTGGAGATGGCGACGCCGACGCGCGACGAGGGCCGCTACCGGCCGCGCGCGTTCGAGGCTTACGACACCCAGTCCGCCGCGCCCCAGCCGGCCGAGCTGCAGGTGGGCCGGCTACGCCTGCGCTACCTGCTGGAGACCGACGACCGCGAGGGCTACCTGTGCCTGGCCGTGGCACGCATTACCGAGGTGATGGCCGACCGTCGGGTGGTGCTGGACCCGCGCTGGATCCCGCCGGCGCTGCTGTGCTCCGCGGTGCCGGCGCTGGCCTCGCTCTGCGTCGAGCTGGCCGGCATGCTGAACCAGCGCGGCGAGGCGGTGGCGGCGCGGCTGACCGCGCCCGGCCACAAGAACAGCGCCGAGGTCGCCGACTTCCTGCTGCTGCAGGCGGTGAACGGCTGGCAGGTGACGATGTCGCACTATGCCGATGCCGGGAACCTGCATCCCGAGGAGCTGTACCGGGTGCTGCTGCAGATGGCCGGCGAGCTCGCCACCTTCACCGACGCCAAGCGCCGCCCGGGCAGCTACCCGGCCTATCGCCACGACGACCTGCAGCGCTCGTTCGCGCCGGTGGTGGCCGACATACGCCGCTCGCTGTCCGCGGTGCTGGAGCAGACCGCGATCATGATCCCGCTGCAGGAGCGCCGTCACGGCGTGCGCGTCGGCGCCATCACCGACCGCGCCCTGCTGGCCCAAGCGAACTTCGTGCTGGCGGTGCAGGCCGAGATGCCCACGGAATCGCTGCGCCGGCTGTTCCCGTCCACCGCCAAGGTGGGTGCCGTCGAGCACATACGCGAGCTGGTCAACGTCGCCCTGCCCGGGATCGCGCTGCGCACCCTGCCGGTGGCGCCGCGGCAGATGCCCTTCTATGCGGGCGCGTCCTATTTCGAGCTCGACCGCAACTCGCCGCACTGGCAGCAGATGCAGGCCTCCGGCGGCTTCGCCGTGCACGTGTCCGGCGATTATCCCGGCCTGACCATCGAGCTCTGGGCGATCCGCGGCTAGGCGCCCCCTCCATGAGCGACTGCCCATGAGCGACAACCCGTTCGCCGAACCGGACGACAACGAGCGCACCATCATCCGCCCGGTGCCGGGTGGTCGTCGCATGGAGCCGCGCGCACCCGCGTCGGGCGCCGACGCGCCGGTGGACCCGGAACCGGGCGAGGCCGGCGCCGGGTTCGGCGAGCTGCCGGCCGGGATGGTGTCGCCGGTGGTGTCGGCGGCGTCCGGCTGCCTGAGCCTGCTGGGCCGGCTGCGCAACAGCTTCACCGTGCCGGACCCGACCGCGCTGCGCGAGCACGCGGTGCAGGAACTGCAGCGCTTCGAGCGCACGCTGCGCGCCGCCAACCTGCCGATGGAGCAGCTGCGCCCGGCGCACTACGCGCTGTGCGCCAGCATGGACGACGTGGTGCAGGCCACCCCCTGGGGCAGCCGGGGCGCCTGGGCCGACGCGTCGCTGGTCTCGACCTTCCACCAGGAGGTGCGCTCCGGCGAGCGCTTCTTCGACCTGCTGGCGCAGCTGCGCCAGAACCCGGGCCGGTTCCTGTTCGTGGTGGAGCTGATGTACCTGTGCATGTCGCTGGGCATGCAGGGCCGCTACCGCCTGTCGCCGCGCGGTCCCGCCGAGCTCGACCGGGTGCGCGAGGAAACCTATGTCCTGATCATGCGCAGCCGCGCCGCCGCCGAGCGCGGGCTGTCGCCGCACTGGCAGGGGGTGAGCGCGCCATACCGCCCGCGTCGCTTCGTGCTGCCGGTGTGGGTGGCGGCCCTCGCCGGGCTCGGGCTGGTCGCGCTGGTGTATGCCTGGGCGCTGCTCGGCCTGGCCGGCTCTTCGGACCGGCTGTTCGCCGCCGGCGCCACCCTGCCGCCGCTGCAGATGCCGGCCCTGTCGCGCAACGTCCCGCCGGTGCCGGTCGCGCTGGTGCCGCCGCCGCCGGGGGCGCGGGCGGCGCTGGGTGGCTTCCTGCGCCCGGAGGTGCAGCAGGGGCTGGTGGACGTGGTCGGCACCGACGCGGTGCCGGTCGTGCGGATGCACAGCCGAGGCATGTTCGCCTCCGGCAGCGCCGCGGTGGAGAGCCGCTTCGTCGCCATCCTGCGACGCGTGGCTCTGGCGATGCAGGACCAGCACGGCACCGTGCAGGTGATCGGCTACACCGACGACCAGCCGATCCACACCGTGCGGTTCCCGTCCAACTTCCAGCTTTCCGCCGCACGTGCCCAGGCCGCCGCTGCGGTGATCGCCGCCGCGGCGCCGGGGCTGCATGTCGGCTCCGAGGGCCGCGCCGACGCCGACCCGATCGCGTCCAATGCCACGCCGGACGGGCGGGTGGAGAACCGGCGCATCGAGGTGGTGCTGCACCGGGCCAACGCGCCGTGAGCGGCATCGAGAACCTGCTGGCGATGCTGCTCGGCCGCTGGGCCACCAGCTTCGCCGGCCTCGCCATCGCCAGCACCCTGGTCTGGTATCTCGGGCCGCTGATCCCCGGGTTCGGGGGCAGGTTGTCGCGTGTGCTGCTGATCCTCGTCCTGGTCATGCTGTGGGGGGGCGTGAACGGCGTGCTGAGCTGGCGCCGACGACGACGCGACCGCGCCCTCACCGCGGGCCTGACCGAGGACGCCCCCGCCAGGGGCCGCGCCGGTCGGCAGGCCTCCCCCCGCGATGCCGGCGACGAGGAGGTGCGGCGCTTGC
The DNA here is from genome assembly GCA_964249735.1 of uncultured Acetobacteraceae bacterium. GTDB lineage: Bacteria > Pseudomonadota > Alphaproteobacteria > Acetobacterales > Acetobacteraceae > Lichenicola. The sequence continues at coordinate 29,719 of CAXUDP010000006.1, forward strand.
GCCAGCGGCTGCGCGAGTCTCTTCTCACCCTGCGCAAGGCCCGGGGCGGCGGCCGCTTCTACCTGTACGAGCAGCCCTGGTTCGTGGTGATCGGGCCGCCCGGCGCCGGCAAGACCACGGCGCTGACCCAGTGCGGGCTGCGCTTCCCGCTGGCCCAGCCGGACGGGCTCGGCGGTGCCGCCGCCGTCGCCGGTGTCGGCGGCACCAGGCTGTGCGACTGGTGGTTCGCCGACGAGGCGGTGCTGATCGACACCGCCGGCCGCTACACCACCCAGGACTCCAACCAGCAGGTCGATCATGCCGGCTGGATCGGCTTCCTCGACCTGCTGCGACGCACCCGGCCGCGCCAGCCGCTGAACGGCGTGCTGGTGGTGATGTCGCTGGCCGAGATCGGCATCATGGCCTCGGCAGAGCGGATGAAGCACGCGCTGGCGGTGCGCAACCGGATCAAGGAGCTGACCGACCGGCTCGGCGTGCGCCTGCCGGTCTACGCCGTGTTCAGCAAGGCGGACCGAATCGCCGGCTTCACCGAGTTCTTCGACGACCTCGACCAGGGCGCCCGCGAGCAGGTCTGGGGCACCACCTTCGCCTTGTCGCAGGGGGTCGAGATGTTCGGGTCCGAGTACCGCCTGCTGATCGACCGGCTGGACGGGCGCCTGTTCGAGCGGCTGCAGGCAGAGCGCGGTCCCGACCGGCGTGTGGCGATCGCCGCCTTTCCGCTGCAGATGGCGAGCCTGGAGGCGCCGCTGACGGAGTTCCTCCAGGCGGCGTTCGGCGGCACCCGGCTCGACCCGGCACCGCTGCTGCGCGGGGTGTATCTCACCTCCGGCACCCAGGAGGGCACGCCGGTGGACCGGCTCACCGGCATGCTGGCGCGCACCTTCGGCATCGACCAAAGGCGGGCGCCGAGCCTGCGTCCGGTGGCCGGCCGCTCCTACTTCATCGGCAGGACGGTGCGCGAGGTGATCCTGGGCGAGGCGCTGCTGGTGTCGGCCAGTCCGCGCGTGCGGCGTCGTCGCCTGTTCTGGCGCTCCGCCGGCTTCTCCACCGTGGGCCTGGTCACCGCGGCAGCCTGCCTGCTGCTGTGGCGCGAGCACGCGGTCAATGCCCGTGCGATCGCGCAGGGACAGACGGCGATCGACGCGTACCGCGGCAGCCTGGCAGCGCTGCCGCTCGATCCGGTCCGGGACGACGACCTGTCCCGGATCCTTCCGGTGCTCGACGCGGCGCGCGCCCTGCCGGGCGGCGGCGCCACGCAAGGCGGGCTTGCCGGACGGCTCGGGATCGGCCAGGGCGACAAGCTCGCCGTCACCGACGAGGTGGCCTACCGCCACGCGCTCGAGCGGGTGCTGCTGCCGCGCCTGGTCTGGCGCCTGGAAGGCCAGATGCGCAGCCACCTCGACGCGCCCGACTTCCTGTACGAGGCGACCCGGATCTACCTGATGCTGGGCAATGACGGCCCGCTCGACGTCAACCTCGTGCGCGACTGGATGGCGCTGGACTGGAGCGCGCGCTACCCCGGCCCGGTGTTCGAGCCGATGCGCGCCGACCTTCTGCGCCACCTGGATGCCCTGCTGGCCGGCCCGCTGCCGACCGTGCCTCTCGATGGCGCGCTGGTGAGCCAGGCGCGCAGCACCTTCAGCCGCGTGTCGCCGGCCGAGCGGGTGTACAGCCGGATCAGGCCCGGTGCCGCGGCGAGCGCGGTGCCGCCCTGGAGCCCGGGGCTGGCGCTTGGCGGCGGCAGCGAGGGCCAGCTGTTCACCCGCATTTCCGGCCGGCCCCTGGGCGACGGCATCCCCGGCTTCTACACCGCGGAGGGTTTCCGCAGCGTGCTGCTGCCGGCGCTGCGCTCGGCGGCGCGCGACGTGACCGACGAGGCCTGGGTGCTCGGACGGCAGCCGGGGGCGGCCGGTCCGGACAACCTGCAGGCGCTGGAGGCGGGGGTGATCGCGCTCTACGCCGCCGACTACATCCGGCTGTGGGACGCCATGCTGGACGACCTGGCGCTCGAGCCGTTCCGCAACCACGCGGATGCGGTGCAGAAGCTCTACGTGATGGCGTCGCCGCAATCGCCGCTGCGCGACCTGCTGGTGTCGATCGTGCACGAGCTCGCCCCCGCCCATGAGGCGGCCGCCGGCGGCAACGCGGGTCGCGCCGCCGACCCGCACAACAGCCGGTTGTCGGCAGTGTTCGCGCAAGGCCGCCCGGACGACCCGGCGCCGCTGCCGGGGGAGCAGATCGACGCGCACTACCGCGCGCTGATCGACTTCACCGGTCAGACCGGACAGGCCGAACCGATCACCGGCATCTTCCGGCTGCTGAACCAGCTGCAGAGCGAGCTGGCGCAGCTGTCGGGGGCGGAGAACCCGTCGGCGGTGCTGACCAGCGGCCAGGACCCGGCGCAGCTGCTCGCCGCCGAGGCCGACCGCCAGCCGCAGCCGGTGGCACGCTGGCTGCACCAGATCTCGTCCGGCGGCGGCAGCATGCTGCGCGGCGACGCGCACCAGGCGGCGGCGGGCGCGTTCAACGGCAGCGACGGCCCGGCCCGGCTGTGCCACCAGGTGGTCGACAACCATTACCCGTTCGATCCGGGCGCTCCCGCCGACGCACCGCTGGACGACTTCGCCCATCTGTTCGCCCCCGGCGGCGCGCTGGACGCCTATTTCAAGACCCAGCTCCGTCCCTATGTCGACACCTCCGGCCCCGCCTGGCACGGGCAGCCGGTGGGCGAGATCGCCCCGCCGGCCTCGGACGCGTCGCTGGCGATGTTCCAGCAGGCGGCGCGCATACGCGACCAGTTCTTCCCCACCGGCGGCACGACGCCCTCCCTGCACTTCACCGTCGCGCCGGTCTCGGCGGACCCGAAGTCGAAGCAGGTACTGCTGACGCTGGGGGCGGTGACGGTGATCTGGCAGCCGGGCTCGGTGCACGGCAGCGGCGTGACCTGGCCCTCGGATGGGCCCAGCGACGCGGAGCTCGTGTTTAAGCCGGCCGCCTCGTTCGCGCGCCACGCCAACGGGGCCTGGGCGCTATTCCGGCTGCTGGACGATGGCCGGGTGGAGCCGGCGGACGCGCCGGGCCATTACCTGCTGGGCTTCCGTTCCGGCGACCGCGAGGCCAACTTCTCGGTCGAGATGGCGTCCGCGAACACACCCCTCGACACGAAGGCGTTGCAGGCGTTTCGTTGTCCGGTGCTGAAGTGAGTCGTGTTGTGGTGGGCCGTGCTGACGTGGGCCAGGCTGAAGCGAGGCATGATGTGTGGCATCTCCCGACCACCCGGCACGCCTCGATCCGGCCTGCCGGCGGCCGCATGAGCGGCGAGGCGCGGGTGTCGGCGGTGTCGCATGCCGGCGCGGTGCGCCCGGAGAACCAGGACGCGCTGCTGTGCCGGCCGGAGGTCGGCCTGTTCGTGGTCGCCGACGGCGCCGGCGGCCACCGCGACGGCGCGATGGCGTCCAGCCGGGTGGTCGGCAGCGTCGCCTCGCTCGCCGCCGGCCTGAGTGCGGCCGAGCGGCTGACGCATCTGCGCCACCGCCTGTCCGCGCTGCACGACGCGCTGCTGGAGGAGGCGGGTGCGCGTGCGCCGGAGCGCGGCATGGCCTCCACCGTGGTGGCGCTGCTGCTGGATCAGGACTTCTTCGCCTGCCTGTGGGCCGGCGACTCCCGGATCTACCTGTTACGCGAAGGCGAGCTGACCCAGCTCACGCGCGACCACAGCGTGGTGCAGGAGCTGATCGACACCGGAATGATCGAGCCGTGGGAGGCGGACACCCATCCCCAGGCCCACGTGATCACCCGCGCGATCGGCGCCGGCCGCTCGCCGCTGGTGCTGGACAAGCGGGTCGGCCAGCTGCTGCCGTTCGACCGGTTCCTGTTGTGCAGCGACGGGCTGAGCAAGACGCTGGCCGATCCCGAGATCAAGCTGCTGCTGCAGCAGGGCGGCGACGCGGCCGCGCAGCTGGTGGAAGCAGCACTGCTGCGCAAGGCGCGCGACAACGTCACCGTGGTGGTGGTGGAGACGGATTAGGTCGTTGCAACGCCGAGCGTGAACACGAGTGGGAGGTGGCCTGCATCATGGTTGTTCAACGCGCCGGAGCTAATGCTTTGAACTGACAACCCATCCCAGGACATCTAGCTGGCCGCTTCTTCAATCACGGGATGAGCGCTCCAGTCGCAGTCGCCGTAGGTAGAGCAATAGTCGCCGTCTGGCGGGATCGTAATGTCACAGTGACCACGAACATTTTTCGAGGCGCAGACAGGACAGGTTGGCTTTGCCGTCTGGCTGCTGCGTGAAATGATGTTGAGGAACTGCCGAGTCACAGTGTCAGCGGCTTCCGTCGCAACCGAGATGGCTTCTCCATTGGCATCACGCGCGTGGGTGAGCCAATTTACCAGTTGCCAAGCCGTCTCTGACGTCGCCTCGAGATAGCTCTGTAACTCTTTACTACATGCGCCGAAACACAGCTGGTTGAGAAGTGCTACAGACAAACTCTCGTTCTCAGTTCGAGAACTCGAACAGGCTCAGGGCAAAACCCGTTGCCTCTGCTTGAAGTGGCAAGGCCCTTCACCACTCACTGCGCTCCTCGGGCGACTGCGCCGACCTTCCGAGAAGAGCTGAGGGCCGGCCTATGCGGACGCCCTACCTGCGAGCGGACCTTTCACTTCCGGTCAGATCTCACAGAAAACTCCTACTCAACAACAAGCCTCTGGAAGAAGCGGCGTCCCTTCCGAGGACGCCGCTCCATGCCGCCGACAGCCCGATGAAGAACTCGGTTCGATCTATGCCAGGTCGAACCGGTCCAGGTTCATCACCTTGGTCCACACGGTCACGAAGTCCTGCACGAACGCTTCCTGCGAGTCCGAGCAGCCGAACACTTCGGCGACCGCCCGCAACAGCGAGTTCGACCCGAAGATCAGGTCGACGCGGCTGCCGGTCCACTTCAGCTCGCCGGTGCGACGATCGCGCCCCTCGAACCGCTCGTCGGCCTCGGACACCGCCTTCCACGTGGTGCCCATGTCGAGCAGGTTGACGAAGAAGTCGTTCGTCAGAACGCCCGGGCGCGCGGTGAACACGCCGAGTTCCGAGCCGCCGTGGTTGGCGCCCAGCACGCGCAGGCCGCCGAGCAGCACCGTCATCTCCGGCGCCGTCAGCGTCAGCAGGTGCGCCCGGTCCACCAAGTTCACCTCGTCCTGCTTGCCGCGGCCGTGGCCGACGTAGTTACGGAACCCGTCCGCGTGCGGCTCCAGCACCCGGAAGGAGTGCGCGTCGGTCTGCTCCTGTGTCGCGTCGGTGCGTCCCGGCGTGAACGGCACCTCGATCGCCTGGCCCGCATCGCGCGCCGCCTTTTCGACCGCGGCGCTTCCGCCCAGCACGATCAGGTCGGCGAGCGACACCCGCTTGCCGCCGGACTGCCTGGCGTTGAACTCCGCCTGCACGCCTTCCAGCACGCCCAGCACCGCCGCCAGCTCGGCCGGCTCGTTCGCCGCCCAGTCCTTCTGCGGCGCCAGGCGGATGCGGGCGCCGTTGGCACCGCCCCGCTTGTCGGTGCCGCGGAACGTCGAGGCCGACTTCCATGCGGTCGAGACCAGCTGCGGCACCGACAGCCCGGATCCCAGCAGCGTCGCCTTGAGCGCCGTCACGTCCGCCTCATCGACCAGCGGATGGTCCACGGCGGGCACCGGGTCCTGCCACAGCAGCACCTCAGATGGCACCTCCGGACCGAGGTAGCGCGCCACCGGTCCCATGTCGCGATGCGTCAGCTTGAACCAGGCGCGGGCGAAGGCGTCGGAGAACGCGTCCAGGTCCTCGTGGAACCGCTTGGAGATGGCGAGGTACGCCGGGTCGGTGATCAGCGCGAGGTCGGTGGTGTACATCATCGGCGCGTGGCGCTTCGTCGCGTCGTGCGCGTCGGGCACCAGGTCGGCGGCCTCGCCGTTCTTGGGCTTCCACTGCCAGGCACCGCCGGGGCCGCGGTGCAGCTCCCACTCGTAGCGGAACAGGTTGTCGAAGTAGCCGTTGTCCCACTTGGTGGGTTCGGCGGTCCAGGTGCCTTCAAGGCCGCTGGAGATGGTGTCGGCGCCCTTGCCGGTGCCGTAGCTGTTCTTCCAGCCCAGGCCCATCTGCTCGATGCCGGCGGCCTCGGGTTCCGGACCCACGTACTCACCGGCATTGGCGGCACCGTGGCTCTTGCCGAAGGTGTGCCCGCCGGCGACCAGCGCCACGGTCTCCTCGTCGTTCATCGCCATGCGGGCGAAGGTTTCTCGTATGTCGCGGGCCGAGCTGAGCGGATCGGGGGAGCCGTTCGGGCCCTCCGGATTGACGTAGATCAGCCCCATCTGCACCGCGCCGAGATGGTCGGCGAGCTCGCGCTCGCCGCTGTAGCGCGCGTCCGCGAGCCAGGTGTCCTCGGGCCCCCAGTTGATGTCCTCCTCCGGCTCCCACACGTCAGCACGGCCGCCGGCGAAGCCGAACGTCTTGAGGCCCATCGACTCCAGCGCGCAGTTGCCGGCCAGCACCATCAGGTCGGCCCAGGACAGCTTGCGGCCGTACTTCTGCTTCACCGGCCACAGCAGCAGCCGTGCCTTGTCCAGGTTGGCGTTGTCTGGCCAGGAGTTCAGCGGCGCGAAGCGCTGCGTGCCCGAGCCGGCGCCGCCGCGGCCGTCACCGATGCGGTAGGTGCCGGCGCTGTGCCACGCCATGCGGATGAACAGCGGCCCGTAATGGCCGTGGTCGGCCGGCCACCAGTCCTGCGTGGTGGTCATCAGCGCGAACAGGTCCTGCTTCACCGCGCCGAGGTCGAGCGTCTTGAAGGCTTCGGCGTAGTCGAAGTCCTCCTTCAGCGGGTTTGAGTCGACCGAGTGCTGGTGCAGGAGCTTGAGGTTCAGCTGGTTCGGCCACCAGTCCCGGTTAGACCGCGGCCAGGCCGTCGAGTTGTTGGCGGCGTTGCCCGTTCCGCTGGCGCCCGTTCCACCGGCGCCGCCGCCCATCGGGCACTTGCCGACGTTGTCTCCGTCCATCGTGTTCTCCTGATCTTCGACTGCAAACGCAGCACGGCGCGTCGCAGGGTCACCCCCGCCGTCACGACCCGAGGATAAGAGATCGCCCTTCCGGGCGGAAGCCGGACAGCCGATAACGGGCTATAGTTCGCTTCTATCGCAGCCATCGGACCTGCCTAAGGCGCGTCGCCGACCCGCATCGACCTCAGGACGACGCGGAGGACGCGCGTTCGCACCAGCCACGCCACATCGTGCGGTAGGCCGCTTCCAGCCCGCGTGTGAACGACCGGCCGTCGCACAAGGCCGACGCCGCCATGCGGTTGCGCAAGGAGTGCCGGATGCGGCCGAGCTCCTGCGGGTCGGACAGGAGGGACAGCGCGGTCGACACGTACTCCTCCGGCGTGCGCGCCACCCAGCCAGCGGTCCCGATCGCGTGGAGGAACCCGGCCGTCTGCCGCGACTGCGGCGCGGGTCCTGGCAGCGTCACCACCGGAACGCCCATCCACAACGCGTCGCAGCTGGTCAGGCCGCCGGAGAACGGGAACGGGTCCAGGGCGACGTCGACGTCGCCGTACTCCTCCAGCATCGCCCGGTGCGGCGACTCGCCGCGAAGCACCAGCCGCTCCGCACCGATGCCGTGCCCGGCGAACTGTGCCGCCAGGCTCCGGCGCATGCCCTCGTCGACCAACGACCGCCACTTCAGCAGCAGGCGCGACCCGGGGGCCGCGTGCAGCAGCGCCGCCCATAGGCGCACCACATCCGGCCCGACCTTGGCGAGGTTGTTGAAGCTGCCGAAGGTGGGCGGCCGGCCGCGCGTGCAGGGCGGCGTCGCCGGCACCGGCGCGTCGTCGATCGGCGCGAAGCAGAACCGCGAGCCGGGCAGCCGGACCACCCGCTCGCTGTAGCCGTCCTCCTCGCCGGGCAGGATGGTGGCCGCGTCCGACAGGATGACGTCCATGCCGGACAGCCCGGTGGTTTCCCAGTAGCCGAGCCAGCTCGCCTGCAGCGGCGCCGCCCTGCGGGCGAACAGCGTCAGGCGGTTGCCCGCGGTGTGCCCGGACAGGTCCACCAGGATGTCGATCCCGTCCGCCTCGATCATCTCCGCGGCCGCCTGGTCCGGCAGCCCGACCAGGCTGCGCCAGCGGTCCGACGTCCGGCGCAGCTCCTCCGCGACGCTGCCCGAATGCGGCGCGGTGCTGTAGCAGGTCACCTCGACGACCGCGCGGTCGTGGCAGCGCAGCACCGGCCTCAGGAAATACCCGACCGGATGCGGGCCGAGATCGCCCGACACGTAGCCGATCCGCAGCCGACGCTCCGGGTCCGCAACGTTGCCGAACGATGCAGACCGACGAGGCCGCTCCACCAGCGCGGCATGACGCCGTGCCGCCGCCGGGGCATCCGCTCCCGAACCGCGGTAGTGCAGGGTCATCAGCAGGTTCGAGCGGGCGTCGGCGAACTCCGGATCGAGGGCGATCGCCGTCTCGTACGCGGCGACGGCGTCCTCGAACCGCCCTGCGTCCTTCAACAGGTTGCCGAGGTTGGAGTGCGCCCCGGCGAAGCCCGGCCTGAGCCGGATGGCAGCCTCCTGCGCCGCGATCGCTTCCCCGAGTTGCCCGACCGCGCCGAGCACGTTGCCGAGGTTGGCATGGGCCTCGGCGTAGTCCGGCCGGGCCAGGATGGCGGCACGGTAGGCGTCGGCCGCGTCCTCCTTCCGTCCCGCAGCCGACAGCGCGTTGCCGAGGTTGCACTGCGCCTCGACGAAGCCGGGCCGCAGGCGCAGCACCACATGGTAGGCGGCGACCGCCTCGTCGGACCGTCCCGAAGCGGCCAGCAGGTTGGCCAGGTTGTAGCGCGTCCCGACCGGATCCGCGCCCAGACGGATCGCGGCCTCGAGGGCGGCGACGGCGTCCTCGAACCGGCCCAGCTCCTTCAGCGCCACCCCGAGATTGGCGTGCGCGTCGGCAAAGCCGGACGCGACGTCGATCGCTTCCCTGTAGGCGGCGACCGCCTGCGCCGGCCGACCGGCCGCCCGCAACGCGTTGCCGAGGCCGAGACGGGCCGGGGCGTGGTCGGGCCTGAGCCGGATCGCCGCGGTGAAGGCAATGATCGCCGGGCCGGGCTGCCCGAGGGCGGCCAGCACGTTGCCCAGGTTGAGGTGATACGGCGGCCTGTCCGGGTCGATCCGGATCGCCCGCTCGATCAGCTCCCGGGCGCGGTCGTGCCGTCCCGCCTCGAAGGCCAGCAGGCCCAGCAGATGCAGCGCGTCGGCATGGCGCGGCTCGAGCGTCAGCACACGGCGATAGGACGCCTCTGCCTGCTCCGCCTCGCCCGCCTGATGATGCCGGACCGCCTGCCCGAACAGCTCCAGGCCGAGCGCGGCCGCGGCCGGCCCGACGCTGCCCTGCGCGCGGCGCTGCCTACGGTTCATCCATCCGCTCTGCGGGAGCACGGACATGCCGTCACGGCCGGACGCCGAGCATGGCGGTCGCCACCCGGCGGGTGATGGCGTCGTCCGCCGCGTCGAGCCGCGGGCGGATCTCGCCGTCCAGGAACAGCAGGGCGAGGCCGTGCACCAGCGACCAGCAGCCGATCGTGCGCGCCTCCCGGTCACCCCCGGCCGGCGTTTCCGCCGCCACCCGGTCCGACAGCACGGCGTAGGTCGCGGATGCGACGGGCTCCAGCGCCGGGTCCGGCAGGACGTCCGGCATCGCGTCCGGCCGCTTGGCGCCGAACATGAGGCGGAACAGCATCGGGTTCGCCAGCGCGTAGCGGACATAGGCGACCGCCTGCGCGACCAGCGCCTCTCCCGGCGCCGCGGACTGGTCGGCGGCACGCAGGGCGTTGCCCAGGGCACCGAAGCCGTGCGCGGCCACCGCGGCGATCAGCGCGTTCTTGTCCGCGTAATGGCGATACGGCGCCATGGCCGACACGCCGGCGCGACGCGCCACCTCGCGCAGCGACAGAGCCTCGACGCCGTCCTCGGCCAGGAGTGTCAGCGCCGCCCGAAGCAGCGCCGGGCCAAGCTCGCCGTGATGGTAGCGCCTCGATGTTGACACTGTATGCAAACCCTTTATGTATGCATTGTAAGCAAGCTTCGGGGCCTGTCCAGCACCCGGCAGCCGCAGGGACAGCACCATGATCAAGTTCACCATCCTTCTGCGTCGTCACCCGTCGATGAGCCACGAGGCCTTCGTCGACTACCACCGGAACAACCATGCGCCGCTGTTCTGCGCCCTTCCTCAGGTGCGCGAGCACGTGCGGCGCTACGTGCAGTCGCACACCCGGCCGCTGCCGATGCCTGGCCTGCCGGATGCCGGGTTCGACGGCATCACCGAGATCTGGACCGACGACGTGGCCGGCCTCGAAGCGGTGTTCACCTCGGCCGAGTACATGGCGACGATCCGGCCGGACGAGGCCCGGTTCCTCGACCTGCACGCCTGCGCGTTCCTGCTGTCCACCGAGACGGTGATGATCGGCTGAACCAACCGGAACGATCGCAACGAAGGAGATGCGCATGGGCTACGAACGCCGTTCGGTCGACCTGTCCGGCTACCCGGATCTCGTCGTGATCTATCTCGGCTATCGTGCGAACGGCCTCGCGGGGATGCGCGGCATGCTGCGGATCGGGCGCGGCCTGCGGGAGATCCGGACCAACCCTCCGGACGGGCTGCTGTCGCACGAGGACATGTGGTTCGGCGTCCTGCATCCCGGGTTCCGGCAATACTGGCGCGACTTCGACAGCCTGGAAGCCTATACCCGGGCGTCGCAGCACAGGGGCTGGTGGCGCGACTTCGCGCGCAACCCGGAGGCTGGCGGCATCTGGCACGAGACCTACCGGATCGGCGGGGGGATGGAGGCGATCTATTCCGGGATGCCGCCGATCGGGTTCGCCAGCTTCGCGCCGGCGCGCGAGCCGCAGGGCTCGTTCATGACCGCCCGGCAACGCGTCGCCAGGCCGGCCTGACCGTCAGGCGCTGCCGCGTGCCGCGAGCCGGGCGCGGTAGGAGTCCAGGATCACCGCGCCGATGATCACGCCGCCGGTGATGATCTGCCGCACGAAATCGGTCACCCCCATCAGGATCAGGCCGTTGGCGAGCACGCCGATGATCGCGGCACCCAGCAGGGTGCCGACCAGCGAGCCGCGTCCGCCGGACAGGCTGGTGCCGCCGATGATCACCGCCGCGATGGCATTGAGCTCGAAGCCGATGCCCAGGATCGGGTTGGCGATGGTCAGGCGCGTCATGTACACCAGGGCGGCGATGCCGACGCACAAGCCCGTCACGGTGAAGGCGAGCACCTTGAACACGAGCGGCCGATGGCCGGACAGGCGCACCGCCTCTTCGTTGTTGCCGATCGCATAGATCATCCGCCCGAACACGGTGCGCGTCAGCACCACCCAGCCGGCCGCCAGCAGCAGCAGCGCCAGCACGAACATCACCGGCACGCCGAGCACGCTCGCGGTGCCGAACACGGTGAAGCTGTCGGGAAAGTCGTAGATCGTGCGCGCGTTGGTCACCTCCAGCGCCGCCCCACGCGCCACGTTGAGCATGCCCAGCGTGACGATGAAGCTCGGCACCCGCCAGAACGACGACACGAACCCGTTCAGCGCGCCGCACGCCATGCCGACCGCGAGGCTGGCCCCGATCCCGAGCCCGATCGCCACCGGGTCGGACAGGCTGTCCAGCTTCAGCACGGTGCCCGCGACCACCGCGCACAGCGCCATCACCGCACCCACCGACAGGTCGATGCCGCCGATCAGGATCGCGAAGGTCATGCCGGTGGCGAGGATCAGGTTGATGGTGATCTGGGTCAGGATGTTCGCCACGTTCTCGTGCGTGGTGAAGTCCGGCGCGACAACGGCGAAGAACACCACCATCGCCAGCAGTGCCAGGCCGATCCCGGCCTCGCGCAGCGCCCGGCGGGCGAGGCTGCCGCCGCCGGAAACGGGTGCGGCGGAAGCGTTGGTGACTGACATGGCGCGCGCCCTCAGGCCGTCTGCATGAACTGGCTATAGGCGAGGGACAGGATGCGCTCCTCGCTGAATTCCGGCCTCGCCACCTCGCCGGCGAGCCGCCCGCGCGACAACACCAGGATGCGGTCGCACAGGTGCATCAGCTCGGGCAGCTCCGACGACACGACCAGGATCGCGCGCCCGTCGGCGGCGAGCCGGCCGAGCAGGGCGTAGATTTCCGCCTTCGCGCCGACGTCGATGCCGCGCGTCGGCTCGTCGAGCATCAGCACCGGCGCCTCGTCGCCGAACAGCCACTTCGCCAGCACCACCTTCTGCTGGTTGCCGCCGGACAGCTCCACCACTGGCTGTTCCGGCCCGCTCAGCCGGATCGCCAGCTCCGCGGTCATCCGCACCGTGGCCTCGCGTTCGGCGCCGCGACGAACGAAGCCGGCGCGCGTGACCCGGCGCAGGCGGGCCAGCGTGGTGTTCACCCGCGCCGCCATCGGCAGCACCAGGCCTTCCTCCTTGCGGTTCTCGGTCACCAGGCAGATGCCGGCACGCACCGCGTCGCGCGGCGAGCGGATCGCGACCGGCCGGCCCTCGCGCAGGATGCGGCCACCCTCGATCGGATCGGCGCCGAAGATCGCCCGCACCAGCTCGGTCCGCCCGGCGCCGACCAGCCCCGCCAGGCCCAGGATCTCGCCGTGCCGCAGGCCGAACCCGATGCCCGGACCGGGCGGCGCCCCCGCAGGGCGCAGGCTCTCCACCCGCAGCGCTTCCTGCCCCAGCGGCGCCCCGGCCAGCGGCGCCTGTGCCGCCAGGGTGCGGCCGATCATGTGCCGGACCAGGGAGGCGGGATCGGTGTCGGCCGTCGCCGAGGTGTCCACCTTGCGGCCGTTGCGCAGCACCGTCACCCGGTCGCAAAGCGAGAAGATCTCGGCCAGGTGGTGCGACACGTAGATCAGGGTCAGGCCGTCCCGCTTGAGCAGCCCGATCTGCTCGAACAGCCGACCGGCCTCGCGCGGGGTGAGGGTGGCGGTGGGCTCGTCCAGCACCAGCACCCGGCCGCGGCTCGACAGCGCCCGGGCGATCTCCACCAGCTGCATCTGCGCGATGCCGAGCCGCTCCACCGGGTCGCGCGGCGACACCTCGGCCAGGCCCACGCGGGCCAGCAGCGCTTCCGCCTCCGCCTCCATCGCGCGCCGGTCGACGAAACCGAGCCGCCGGCGCGGCAGCCGCTCGAACAAGAGGTTCTCCGCCACGCTCAGCGCCGGCAGCAGGTTGAACTCCTGGTGCACCACGCGGATGCCGGCACGGATCGCATCCAGCGGCGACTGCGGCGCGTAGGGGATGCCCGCCAGCGCCATGCGGCCCGCATCCGGACGGTGGATGCCGGCCAGCAGCCGGATCAGGCTGGACTTGCCAGCGCCGTTCTCGCCGGCCAGCGCGTGCATCTCGCCGTCGGCGAAGTCGAGGTCGACGCCGTCCAGCGCGACCACGCCAGGAAACCGCTTGGTCAGCCCCTGGAGGCGCAGGATCGGCTCCGCCGCCATTTGCGGTTTTCTCCGGCGCCCCCGGTGGCTAGGCGGTGACCAGCTTGAGCGGCGTCCTGATCCAGCCGGTCAAGGTCTGGCCCGCGATCTCCTTCATGGCGTTGTCGATGCCGTCGCCGGCGAGCTGCGCGCCGAACTGGTCCACCGTCGCCAGCACCTTGCCGTCCTTGAGCAGCGGCTGGATCGCCGGGATGTTGTCGAAGCTGACCACCTTGATCTGGCCCGACCGTCCGGCGGCGTCGATCGCCTTGACCACGCCGAGCGTCATGGAGTCGTTGGCCGACATCACGCCCTGGATATCGTGATGCGCGGTGAGCATGTTCGAGAACACCGTGTTGGCCTCCTCGGTCTCCCAGTGCGCGGTGCGGCTGTCGAGCAGGGTGAGGCTGCCGGCCGAGATCGCGTCGGTGAAGCCCAGCTTGCGCTGCACCCCGTTCTCCGCTCCCGGGTTGCCCTCGATGATCACCACCTTGCCGCCGCGCCCGAGCGCCTTGGCCAGCACGTCGCCGGACATGCGGGCGCCGGCGCGGTTGTCCGGGCCCACAAACACGATGTCGACGCCGTGCTTCTTCATCGCCGCCGGGTCGAACGCCACGTCGATGTTGACCACCTTAATGCCGGCGTGGATCGCCCGGATCACCGGCGACAGCAGCGCCCGGCTATCGGCGGGGGCGATGACGATGGCGTCGACCTTGCGCGTCACCAGGTTCTCGACCGCAGCGATCTGCCCGTCGATGTCGGTCTCGGACTGGATGCCGAGCGGGATCAGCGTCAGGTCGCCGCGCTGCTGCACGTGGCGCACGGCGCCTTCCTGCATGTCCTTGAAGAACTCGTTGGCCAGCGACTTCATCACCAGCCCGACCACCGGCTTGCGGCCGGTCTGGGCCCGGGCGAGGCCGGGTGCGGCTGCGAGCGTGCCGGCGGCAGCGCACGCCGCCAGGAATGAGCGACGATCCATGTGTGTTTCCCCCGCGTGCCGGTCGTTGCCGGATGCGGAGGCCAGACTACCGGTCCTTCCCGCGGCGCGATAGGCGCGCGACCGGAAGATAGCGTCTCAGTCCGCGATCGCAGGCGACCAGAGATAGTGGGCCATCTTGTGACCGAAGGTCGGGTGCACTGCCTCGCCGTCGAAACGCAGCCCCTGCACCTCGTAGAACCGCCTGGCCGCGTTGTTGTCGGCATTCGTGCGCAGCCAGAAGCCATTCGGCATGTCTTGCTTGGCCTTGCCCAGTAGAAGGGTGCCCACACCGAGCCGCTTCATCGTTAGCTTGACGAATAACTGTCGCAGCCAGCTCGGCTCTTTCTGGTAGGCCATGAAGCCGAGGATGTCATCCTCGGCAACGGCCACTTGAATAGACCACATCTGCCTACCCTCGGTTGAAAGACGGTCTTCGTATTGCTCGACGCTAGGATCGTTGGGGTTGGAAAGGCCGGTAGAAACCCAGCTATCGCGCCAAAGGCACGCAACGCCCATCAGGTCTTCGTCCACAAGATGTCGCACCTTGATGGTCTGCATGTTGCCTCTCGTCTCACGCAACGATCGGAGCGCGAGGGCTGTAATGACCATCCGCCCTCGGCACCTCGGCCGATGCGTCAATCGGCGCGATCACGAAGTGTTCCGGCCATTCTGTTACGACCGTTTACCGACAGCCGCGGACCGGTCACCCTTCAGTTGCGGAAGACAACGGCCAGCTGCCGGCTCAGGCGCCAAACCGCGTCACGCGATCCGCAGGCTCGTCCAACGCGAGGATCGGCCCCATCGGCACGATCCGGTTCGGGTTGATGGTCGGGTGGCTCATGTAATAATGCCGCTTGATGTGGCCGAGATCGACCGTCTCCGCCACGCCGGGCCGCTGGTACAGGTCGCGGGTGAAGCCCCACAGCGCGGGATAGTCGACAATCCGTCGCAGGTTGCACTTGAAGTGCCCGTGGTAGACGGGATCGAAACGCACCAGGGTGGTAAACAGCCGGATGTCGGCCTCGGTCAGCGCGTCGCCCAACAGGAAGCGCTGCGTCGACAGGCGCTGCTCCAGCCAGTCCAGCGTGTCGAACAGCGCCGTCACCGCCTCCTCGTAGGCGTCCTGCGTGGTGGCGAAGCCGGCGCGATACACGCCGTTGTTGACCGTCGCGTAGACGCGCGCGTTCACCGCGTCGATCTCCGAACGCAGGGTCGCAGGCGAGTAGTCGCCGGGTGCCGCACCGACCTCGTCGAAGGCGCCGTTGAACATGCGCAGGATGTCGGCGCTCTCGTTGGACACGATCGTGTTCCGCTCGCGGTCCCACAGCACCGGCACCGTCACCCGCCCGGTGTAGTGCGACTCGGCGGCGACATAGAGCTGGTGCAGGTGCGAGGCCCCGAGGATCGGGTCCGGGATCACGCCTTCCCCCGGCTCGAAGCTCCAGCCCTGCTCGCCCATCAGCCAGTGCGTCACCGACAAACCGACCATCGGCTGCAGCCCCTTCAGGCTGCGCATGATCAGCGTGCGGTGCGCCCACGGGCAGGCGAGCGACACGAACAGGTGGTAGCGGCCGGGCTCGGCCTTGAACCCGCCTTCGCCGGTGGGCCCGGCTGAGCCGTCCGCCGTCACCCAGTTGCGGAACAGGCTGTCCTGCCGCTCGAACCGGCCGTCCCGGTTCTCGTACCACTGGTCCTGCCAGTGCCCGTCGACCAGCAGCCCCATCGGCCCCTACTCCACCGCGATCATGACGTCGGACGACTTGATCACGGCACTGGCCTCCTGCCCGACCGCGAGCCCCAGCTCGTCCACCGCCTCGTTGGTGATCGACGCCGTCACCACCGCGCCGCCGGCAAGCTCCAGCCGCACGTGCGCAGTGTTGGCGCCCTTGGTCAGGGCCACCACCCGGCCGTGCAGGATGTTGCGCGCGCTGATTTTCATGTCATGTCCTCCTCATGGCCCGAACGGTCCACTTCATCTCCGGTTTGCCGCGCTCCGGCTCGACCCTGCTCGCCGCCCTGCTGCGTCAGAACCCGCTGCTGCGGGCGGAGATGAGCAGCCCGGTCGCGGTGCTGTGCGAGCGGGTGCTGCCGGTGATGGGGCAGGGGGAATATGCGACCGCCTTCGACGACGGGCGCCGGCGCGCGGTGCTGAACGGGCTGATCGACAGCTGCCACGCCGACGCGCCGGCCGACGCGGTGCTGTTCGACACCAACCGCGCCTGGTGCGCGCACCTGCGCGTGCTGGCCGAGCTGCGTCCGCAGGCGTTCGTGATCGCCTGCGTGCGCGACCCGGTCTGGATCCTCGACAGCTTCGAGCGGCTGTTCCGGCGCAACACCTTTCTCGTGTCGCGGCTGCACGGCCTGTCCCACCCCGCCACCGTGTTCGACCGGGTGGAGCAGCTGATGGCGGTCACCGGCGCGTTCGGCGCCGCGTGGCAGGCGCTGCAGGACGCGTACTACGGCGAGTGGGCGCACCGGCTGATCCTGGTCGATTACGACGTGCTGGCCGACGAGCCGCTGCGCGTGCTCGCCCAGCTCTACGACCTGCTCGGGCTCGCACCCTTCGCGCACGACCCGGACCGTGCCGGCTACGACGGCGGCACGGCGTTCGACGCCGCGCTCAACACCCCCGGGCTGCACGCGGCCCGGCCCCGCGTGGAGCGGCTGCACCGGCGCACGGTCCTGCCGCCGCAGCTCGTGCAGCGCCTGGCCGGCAGCGTGTTCTGGCGTGACACGCCGCAGGGCCCGGCGCAGAACCCGGGCGGCGCGTTCGTCATCGCGTCGGGGGACGCGTGATCGTGGCCAGCACCGCGCAACAGGCGGCGGCGAGCCACAGCCCCTGCAGGCGCACGAAGGGAAACGCCGCGGTGCCGGCCATGACGCCGGCCACCAGCGACGCCCACAGCAGCGCGTAGGGCAGCCAGCCCCAGCGCGAACCGCCGCTTAACGCATCGGCCAACCCGCGTCCCATCTTGACCAGCGTTCCGGTCATGTAGGTGACGGTGACGTTGACCGGCCCGGCCTTGCGGATCACGTCGCTTTCCGCGCCCATCGCGAGGGCCGCGAGCGCGATCGACCAGCGGTCGCGGCCGAGGCTGGCGGCCAGCGCCGCCAGGCCCAGCAGCGCCGCCACCAGGGTCAGCATCCTGCATTGCCGGTCTGGCCCGTCCGGCGCGGCCAGCGCGGCCGAGACCACGCCCAGCACGAACAGCCCGATCAGGCTGCCGGCGGTGAGCACCACCCGCCGGTCGCCGCTGGCCAGCGCGATCGAGAACCGGGTCGAGTTGCCGCTCATGAAGGACACGAAGAAGCCCCTGAGGGTGAGGTATCCCAGCGCATCGACATAGCCGGCCAGCAGGGCGAGGATGACCGCCAGCAGCAGCGCATGCCGGTCCGACCGGCTCATCGGGCGGCGGGACATGGATCGGGTGGGCGGCATGACGGCATCTGGACAGGATTCCCGGTCGGCGATCCACGTGGTAATCGCCTGCTACCTCGGATGGATGCTCGATTCGTTCGACTTCTTCATCATGGTGTTCGTGCTCAACACCGTGGCCCACGCCTTTGGCATCAGCATCGGCGCCGCTGCTTGGGCGCTGACCGTGACGCTGGCCTGCCGGGTGCTGGGCGCTGTGCTGTTCGGCCGCATCGCCGACCGCTACGGCAGGCGCCCGACCATGATGATCAACGTGCTGTGCTACGCCGCCCTGGAGCTGCTGTCGGGCCTGGCGCCCAGCTTCACCGTGTTCCTGATCCTGCGCGCGCTGTATGGCGTCGCCATGGGCGGCGAATGGGGCGTCGGCGCGTCGCTGGCTATGGAAAGCGTGCCGGGACGCTGGCGCGGCATCGTGTCGGGGATCCTGCAGACCGGCTACCCGACCGGCTACCTGCTGGCCTCGCTGCTGTTCATCGCCGAGCCGTGGATCGGCTGGCGCGGCATGTTCATCGCAGGCGCCGCCCCTGCGCTGCTGGTGCTCTACATCCGGCGCCGCGTGCCGGAAAGTCCGGACTGGACGTCGCACGTCGCGGCCTCGCGCGAGCCGATCCTGTCGGTGCTGCGCCGGCACGTGGGCCTGAGCGCCTATGCCGCGATCCTGATGACGGCGATGCTGTACTTCTCGCACGGCTCGCAGGACCTGTATCCGACACTGTTCCTGACCGGGTACCACCACTTCGCGCACGCCACCGTGGTGACGATGATGGTGATCTATAACCTCGGCGCCATCGCCGGCGGCCTGTTCTTCGGCTGGTTCAGCCAGAAGATCGGACGCAAGTACGCCCTGGCGATCGCCGCCCTGCTGGCCCTGCCGATGATCCCGTTCTGGGCCTTCGGGCACGGGGTGGTGGTGCTGGCGATCGGCGGCTTCCTCCTCCAGGCCGCGGTGCAGGGTGCCTGGGGGGTGGTGCCGGCCTACCTGAACGAGATCTCGCCGGCGGCGATCCGAGGCACCTTCCCGGGTGCCGTGTACCAGCTCGGCAACCTGTTCGCGGCGCCGAACGCCAACCTCCAGGTCCGGATCGCGAACTGGCCCGGCAGCGACATCCGCTGGGCGCTGGCCGGCGTGATCGTGGTCGTGGCGTTGACGGTGGCAGGCCTGGTGATGCTGGGGCGGGACACCCGGGACGTGCGGATGGGACGGGAACGAGCGGCCGCGGAATAGGACGATCTTCCGGCAGCGGGACCAGCGACCGCCGGCAGCCGGCACCGTCGATCAGCAGGCCACCCAGACGATCCTGTGCGACCGGTCGGCGTGCTCCGGTTGGCGGGAGAACGTCCCGGTCGCGGCGTCGAAGGGGCGGAACCCGGGCCCGTCGCCGTCCCTCGCCACCAGCGCGATGGACACCTCCAGACCCCGGCCTGCATGAAGCAGCACGCGGTCGCCCGGGCGGGACGGCGTCTCGGGAAACACGATCAGGGTGCCGCCGTCGCGGAAAACCGGCTCGAAGCGCGCGCTGTCGATGCGCACCGCGTAGCCGTGCAGGTCGGCGGGCTGGGGGAACTCGGTCTCGTCCCAGTGCTCGCGCGCCGGATGGCCGGACGCGTCGAACGGTTCCGCCTCGCCCAGGCGGGACAGCGGCAGCATCGGCAGATGGCGCATCCCGGCACGCTGATGAAGCCGGCCCGTGGTCAGCGCCCGCGCGCCGCCGACCAGGGCGGTGAAGGCTTCCAGGCTGGCACCCGTCGCCTGCAGCACCCGCGACAGGCTTTCGGTGGAAGGCCAGCGCAGGCCGGCGCGGGTGCGTCGCTTGGACCGGTTGAAGGTGGTCGGATCCAGGCCGGCGGCGCGGGCGAGGCCGGACGGGGACAGCCCCTTCTCGGCGGCCAGCGTGTCGAGCGCCCGCCAAACGTCCTCGTGCTTCATCGCGGCTGCGGGCTCAGGCGACCTTCCTGATCTCGAGGTCGTGCCGCGCCAGTCCGGCCGGGGTGAGGGCGAAGTGGTCGCCGACATGGGCGGCGAAGCCGAGCTGCTCCAGCCGTTCGAGGCAGCGCGCGTCCTTGAGCTCGGCACGGTGCGCGTCGGGACGGCCGGCGCCTCCGCACAGCAGCAGCCGGTGCAGCGCGGAGCGGCAGCAGGTTTCCAGGTAGGGCTCGTTCCACATCGCGCAGAGGATCGCCGCAGGAACCGCCGCTGGCAAGCATGCCTTCCACCGGACGCGCGCATACGGCATGAACGGTGTTCATGAGCCTCGCCCCGTTGTCCCTGCCGCTGCTGCGCCGGCTCGCCCCCGAGCGGGCGCATTCGGTCGCCCTCGCCGCCCTGAGGCTCGGTCTCGCCGGCCGGGCCGGGGCAGGGGAGGATGACGGCCTCGGCGTGGTTGCGATGGGGATGCGCTTCGCCAACCCCCTCGGCATCGCCGCCGGCTTCGACAAGGACGCGCGGGTGCCCCGGCCGCTGGCGCGTCTCGGCTTCGGCTTCGTGGAAGCCGGCACGGTGACGCCCCTGCCGCAGGGCGGCAACCCGAAGCCGCGCCTGTTCCGGCTGCCGGAGGAGGGCGCGGTGATCAACCGCCTGGGCTTCAACAACCGTGGGCTGGACCGCTTCGTGGCGAGACTGGAACGGCTGCGGGCGCGATCCGGCCCAGGAGTGCCGTTCGGCGCCAACCTCGGCATCAACAAGGAGAACGCCGACCCGCCGCGCGACTACGCCCGGCTGGTGCGGGTGCTGGCGCCGCTGTCGGACTACCTGGTGATCAACCTGTCCTCGCCGAACACCCCCGGCCTGCGCGCCCTGCAGGGGGTCGAGCGGATGCGCGAGCTGCTCGACGCGGTAGGGGACGCCGCACCCGAGCGCCCGCCGCTGCTGGTGAAGCTGGCGCCCGACCTGGAGGACGCGGCCCTGCCGGCGATCGTGGACACCGTGCTGGCGGCCGGGGTGGACGGGTTGATCGTGTCCAACACCCTGCTGGCGCGTCCGCCGGAGCTGTCGGGACGCCACGCGGGCGAGGCCGGCGGGCTGTCCGGACGGCCGCTGCGGTCCCGCAGCACGGCGATGCTGGCGGAGGTGGCGCGGCTGTCCGCCGGCCGCCTGACCCTGATCGGCTGCGGCGGCATCGAGACCGGCACCGACATCCTGGAGAAGGTGCGGGCGGGCGCGCACTTGGTGCAGATCTACACCCGCTTTGCCTACGAGGGTCCGGGCATGCTGCCGCGGCTGAAGCGCGAGCTGCGTGCGGCGCTGCTGGCCGGCGGCTGGCCGTCGCTGGAGGCCGCGCGCCTGGCCGGACCGTCCGGGAACGAGGCCTGACATGCTGCACCTCGACGGGATCGCGCCGCTGTCGGCGCGCTACGACGGCTTCATCGTCGACCTGTGGGGCGTAATCCATGACGGGGTGACGGCCTATCCCGGCGCGATCGAGTGCCTCGGTCGCCTGCGCGAGGCCGGCGGCCGCGTGGTGCTGCTGTCGAACGCGCCGCGACGCAGCGACGCCGCCCGGCACACCCTGCGCCGCATGGGCCTGGCCGACGACGCCTATGACGGCATCATGACCAGCGGCGAGGCCACCCGGACCGCGCTGCTGACGCGCACCGACCCCTGGTTCGCCGCCCTGGGCAGCCGCGCATGGCACCTGGGGCCGGACAAGGATGCCGGCCTGTTCGACGGACTGGGGATGACCCGGGTGCCCGGACCGGCACCGGGCGCGTTCATCCTCAACACCGGGCCGGACGACGAGCTGGGCGAGACCGACCCCGGGCGCTACCTGCCCGAACTGCGGGAAGCGGCCCGCCTCGGCATGAGGATGGTCTGCGCCAACCCCGACCTCGTGATCGTCCGCGGCGGGCAGCGTGTGATCTGCGCCGGGCTGCTGGCGCGGGAGTACGCCGGCATGGGCGGCGAGGTGCGGCAGATCGGCAAGCCGCTGCCCGGAATCTATGCGCCGGTGCGCCGGATGCTGGACCTGCCGGACGCGCGCGTGGTCGCGATCGGCGACTCGCTCGCCACCGACATCGCCGGCGCCGGGGCGGCCGGGTTCGACTCCTGCTGGGTGCTCGGCGGCATCCACGCCGACACGGTCGGCCACGACCCGATCCTGGCGGAAGCTGCGGCCGACGCCGCGGGACTGCATCCTGCCGCCACGGTGCCGCGCTTCGTCTGGTAGCGCGCTTCGCCTGGCCGGCGGCATCCACACGGAGGCTGTCGCGGACCGGGACCGAGGGTGCATCCCGACCTCGCGGGCCGTCCAGGGCCGGGGAAGGCGGGGCTTGGCCGGCAGCGGTGCGTTCCCGGCGCAGGCCCCAAGTCGCTGCGCGTGCATTGGCCTAAACTGCGCCCGGCATCGCGGTCCGTGCGTTCCCACGTGCCGCACCGGGGAGCCCGTCCGACCGTCAGCCAGTCAGCCGTTCGATGAAGCGCAGCAGCTCGGGCACGACGCGCTCCGGCATCTCGACGTGCGGATAGTGCCCCGCCCCGTCGACGACCAGGCTTCGGGCACCGAGCTGCTCCGCGAGCCAACGGGCCTCGGCGACCGGGTCGGGGAAGTCCGGATCGCGGCTGCCCATGACGACGAGGGCCGGCACCCGGCTGGCCGGCACCATGGAGGCGGTATCCGTCTTGGACAGGCCGATCATCGTGGAAAGCGCGGCCATGCGCCCCGGCTCGCGGAGGTTCCGGGTCAACGCGGCCCTGACCGGACGGTGGTCCGCGGGCCTGCGGGTCGGGAAGAGGCTGGTCCAGTAGGTGGTCCAGAACCGTATCCGCCACGGCCCGGCGAAGCCGATCCTCAAGGCGAGCCTTTGGAACCGCGACGGCTGCAGGTCACGCGCGATGGGCCCCAGCAGCACCACGCCGCCGACGCGCGCCGGCCGGTCGTGAGCCGCCCACAGCGCCGACCCGGCGGCGAACGAGTTGCCGAGGATGATCGCCGAAGGCGCTTGGAGGTGGTCGATCAGGGCCAGCGCATCACGTCCGACCGCATGCGCGGAGTAGTCGTCCCACCGCGCCGACGTCGCACCGAAGCCGCGCACGTCCATGGTCACGACGCGACAGCCTGCCTCCTCCAGCGCCGGGCGCAACAGCCGATATTCCGATCGCAGGTCACCCATCCCCGGGATCGCCAGGATCAGCGGCCCGTCCCCGCCCGTGTCGTCGTATGCGATCCGTCCGCCATCGACCGCCAGGAAGCGCGTGTCCGGAACGGCCGCGCTCCCCGCCTGCCCGAGATGGCCCAGGGCGGTGCCGGTCGCCGCGTGGTTCGTCGTCATGGAGGGCACTCCGTGGGTGGATCGATGTCCACACCCTATGCCGCTGCCCCACCAACGTTGATTGACCAACGCCGTACACGATCCATACGTTCTTGCATGGCCGCTCATGCACCCGACTGGCACCTGTTCAGGGCGTTCCTCGCGGTCGTGCGCGAAGGGAGCCTGTCGGGTGCTGCCCGCACGCTCGGCGCGACACAGCCGACCCTGGGCCGCCAGGTGGCCGCCCTCGAGGCGTCGCTCGGGGTCAGCCTGTTCACGCGATCGATCGCCGGCCTGTCGCCGACGGAAGCAGGCGTGCGGCTGGTCCCGTCGGCCGAAGCCATGGCCGCCGCCGCCGAGGCAGCGTTGCGATCGGCATCCGGTAACGTCGACGAGGAGTGCGGCACCGTCCGGATCACCGCGAGCGAAATCATCGGCGGCGAGGTGCTGCCGCCGATCCTGGCCGACTTCCATGCCCGCCACCCCCGCACGTCGGTGGAACTCGCCTTGTCGAACCGCAACGAGGATCTGCTGCGCGGCGACGCCGACATCGCCGTCCGGATGGTCCGTCCAACCCAGGGCGGGCTGGTCGCGAAGCGGATCGGGCGCATCGACTGCGGGCTCTACGGCCACCGGCGCTATCTGGAAGGACGCGCGATGCCGCAGGGCCTCCCCGACCTGAGCCGGCACGCGCTGATCGGGTACGACCGCAACCCGGCCTACGCGCGGATGATCGAAAGGATGGGACTGCCGTCGAGCCGCGACACCTTCGCATTCCGCTCGGACAGCGATCTGGCGCAGCTCGCGGCGTTGCGCGCCGGTTTCGGCATCGGCGTCAGCCAGTTGGGCATCGCGAGGAGGGACCGCAACCTTGTTCCCCTGCTCCACGCCGAGCTGACGTTCTCCATGGACGTGTGGCTCGCGATGCACCGCGACCTGCGCGGCGACCGCCGGATCCGGCTGGTGTTCGATCACCTGGCACTGGAACTGGCGCGCTATGCCAGGACGAGTTCCTGCGACGCATGAGGGGCGACCGTCGGCGTCAGGCGGCGTCCAGTCGGCACTGTGCGTCCGTCCCGCTTCAGGTCGAAGGCTGAGCTACGCACCCGCAGTGGGATCTTTCGACAACCACTAGCGCGGTCCGCCGCTCCGCGGCGCCACGCGGCCTGGCACCTGCGCCGGCAGGCTGGGCGCCGGCACGCCTGTCACCGGCTGCGCGGTGCCGGTGCCGGGGGCGGTCATGAGGCCGGGGGTGGTGGCGCCGGCACCGGGGGGGATGCCCGGGTTGGAGAAGCCGGAGCTGCCGATGCCGTTCGCGCCGGAGCCGGACAGGCCGGTCGCTCCCGTCGCGGATCCTGCCATCCCGGCACTCGGGCTGCCGCCGCCGATGGTGGCAGCCGATGGTCCGCCGCCGTGCGCACCAGCACCGCCACCAACCCCGTTGATCTGCGCCAGCGCCGGGCCGGCGAGAAGCGCCGCGGCCAGGCCGGCGAGGCAGAAGGTCGTGCTGGTGCGGATGGTCATGACGGTTCTCCGGGACGCGGCCGTGCAGACGACCGCCGCACCCTCAAGCGGCCGGCGGACGACCGGTTCGCCGCGGCGTCATCATCATCGCGTGTCAGGCGTTGCCGGCCTCGCCGACCAGGCGCAGCGGATCGACGCCGAGGATGGCGAGCGCCCTCCGCCACTTGCGCTCGTGGTCGCTGCCGAACACGATCGCATCGTCGGCCGGTCCCGACAGCCAGGCGTTCTGCCGTATCTCGGACTCGAGCTGTCCCGGCCCCCAGGCGGCGTGGCCCAGCGCCAGCAACGCCTGCTTCGGGCCCTGCCCGTCGGCGATCTCGCGCAGCACGTCGAGGCTGGCGGTGAGCACCATGCCGTCGTCCACGGTCAGGCTGCCGTCGCCGCTCCAGTCGCTGCTGTGCAGCACGAACCCGCGCGAGCTTTCCATCGGGCCGCCGGAACACAGCACGATCCGTCGGCGCGGCGGCGCGGGCGCGATCTCCAGCTGCGCCAGCAGGTCGTCGAAGCCGGGCTCGGCAAGGCGGCGGTTGACCACCAGTCCCATCGCTCCGTCCTTGAGCGAGTGGGCGCACAGGAAGATCACGGCCTGGGCGAAGTTGCGGTCGGCCAGGGAGGGCATCGCGATCAGGAGCTGGCCGGTCAGGCTCCCCTCGTTTTCTGCATCAGCGGACATGGCTCCCCATGTGGCGAGGCGGCCGGACGGCGCAAGATCGGTGGCATGGTGCCGGCAAACCTTTGCCGGTTGAACGAAGCCGCCCCGCAGGCGTCTGGTTCGCAACCGCAACCGCCGGACCACGCCCCCATGCCGTTCACCCTCGCCTATCTCGACAGCCCAGTCCCGGGCATACCGGCCGGGCCGGGCAATGCCGGCCGGCCGCCGGACCGGCGCGAGCATTTCGGCACCGAGGACGCGGCGCGTCGACGTGCCGGCGTTCTGCTGCCCGGCCCGGACTGGCTCGACCTGCGCTTGTACGGGCCGGACGGACGGCTGATCGCCGGACCGGAGCGGCTGGCGGCCGAGCTCGGCGTGAACATCGTTCAACAGGACGCTGCCGAGGCGGCGGGGGAAGGACACCCATCATGAGCTCCACGGTCCTCATCACCGGCGCCACCGCCGGCTTCGGCCGGGCGACGGCGGAGCGGCTGGTCCGCGACGGCCACCGCGTGATCGCAACCGGTCGCAGGCAGGAGCGGCTGGACGCGCTGGCGGCCGAGCTCGGTCCGGACCTGCTCCCCCTGCGGCTCGACGTGTCGGACGCCGAAGCGGTGGCCGCCCTGCCGGACAGCCTTCCGGAAGGATGGCGCGAGGTGGACGTGCTGGTCGCCAACGCCGGCCTGGCGCTGGGGCTGGGGCCGGCCTGGGAGGGCCGCATGGCGGACTGGGACCGCATGGTGGCGACCAACGTCGGCGGGGTGCTCGGCACCACCCGGGCCCTGCTGCCCGGCATGGTGGCGCGCAACCGCGGCCACGTGATCACGCTGGGCAGCGTCGCCGGCACCTATGCCTATCCCGGCGGCAACGTGTACGGCGCCACCAAGGCGTTCGTGGCGCAGTTCGTGCTGAACCTGAAGGCGGACCTGGTCGGCACCGCGGTGCGCGTCACCAACATAGAGCCCGGGCTGGTCGGCGGCAGCGAGTTCAGCAACGTCCGCTTCGGCGACGACGAGAAGGCGCAGGCGATCTACCGCAACGCCGACCCGCTGCTGCCGGAGGACATCGCCGAAACGATCGCCTGGGTGCTCGGCCTGCCGGCGCGGGTGAACGTCAACCGGATCGAGCTGATGCCCAACACCCAGGCGCCGGCGCCGCTGGCGATCGTCCGGCGCGAAGGCTGACGCGATGGACCGCGACGCACGCAAGGCGCTGCTCCGCCGCTACCGGGTCACCACGGCCAAGGGCTTCTCGCTCGCCGGCCGCGACACCAGCGGCGAGGCGCCGGACGGCCTGGATGCGGAGGCCGGCAAGGCGCTGCTGGCGGACGGGGTGGAACGGCTGTCCGAGCTGCAGCAGGCGCTGTATTCGGACGGGCGCTGGGCGCTGCTGGCGGCATTCCAGGCGATGGACGCAGGCGGCAAGGACGGCACCATCCGCCACGTGATGTCCGGGGTGAACCCGCAGGGCGTCACCGTGACCTCGTTCAAGCAGCCGGGCCCTGTGGCGCTCGGCCACGACTTCCTGTGGCGCATCCACGCCGCGGTGCCGGCGCGCGGGCGGATCGGCGTGTTCAACCGCAGCCACTACGAGGAGGTGCTGGTCACGCGGGTGCATCCCGAGGTGCTGGACCACCAGGACCTGCCGGAGGCCAGGCGGGGCGGCGGTTTCTGGAAGCAGCGGATGAAGGACATCCGCCACTTCGAGCGCTACCTCGATCGCCAGGGCGTGGTGGTGCTGAAGTTCTTCCTGCACATCTCGAAGGAGGAGCAGCGCCGCCGCTTCCTGGCGCGGCTGGAGGAGCCGGACAAGAACTGGAAGTTCTCCACCGCCGACCTCGCCGAGCGGGCGCACTGGGACCGCTACCAGGAGGCCTACGAGGAGGCGATAGTCGGCACCGCCACGCCGGAGGCGCCATGGTTCGTGGTCCCGGGGGACAAGAAATGGTTCGCGCGCCTGGTGGTGGTGGAGGCGATGATCCAGGCGCTGGAGCGGATGCAGCTGGCCCCGCCGCAGGTGACGGCGGAGGAAAAGGCGAGGCTTGCGGAGGCCCGCGCGGCGCTGGAAGCGGAACACCCTGACTAGCCCGGGAACCCCGGGCTCGGTGCGAGGGCGGCACGCCGGAAGTAGGCGATCGCTTCCACCGCCAGCGTCCCGGCAAGGAAAAGGTCGATGGAACCGACGGGCGAGTGCTCCCGCCACAGCATCCTGAGCAGCACGGCCCCGACGATCATCGCCACCATCATGCGGACCCGGAAAAACCTCGGCCTGGGTGGCTGGAGCCGCAGCACCGAGTTGGACGTTCGCGCCGTCCACCTGTTCTGCAGGCAGACGGCCAGCATGCCGGCCAGGAAGGGACCCTCTCCTGCCCACCCGGTCGCGTGAAGGCCAAAAGAGCCGCTCCCCAGAAGCGCGACCAAGCCGAGCCCCAGGTCCTGACGTCGCGGATCCGTCTGCATCGGGCTCCTTCCCGACAGGATGCTGTTCATATCCGAGTGCCGGCGCCACGAGAAATGGCCCCGGCTTGCGCCGGGGCCATTCGCTATCGCCGCTTGGGAAAGGGCCTAGCTGGCGGCCTCGGACTCCCGCTCTGACCCGCCCTCGCCATCCTCGTCCACCGGAGCCGGCGCCGGGTTCGGGATGTACTCGAAGGCGAGCTTGCCGTCCTTGAGCGACACCTTGACCGCGCCGCCATGCACCAGGGAGCCGAACAGCAGCTCCTCGGCCAGCGGCTTCTTGATGTGCTCCTGGATCACGCGGGCCAGCGGACGCGCCCCATACAGGCGGTCGTAGCCGCGCTCGGCCAGCCATTCCTTCGCCGACGATGACACCTCGATGGTGACGTTGCGGTCGGCAAGCTGGGCTTCCAGCTGCAGCACGAACTTCTCCACCACGCGGCCAACGATCTCCGGGGTAAGGCCAGCAAACGGGATGATGGCGTCGAGGCGGTTGCGGAACTCTGGCGTGAAGATGCGCTTGATCGCCTCCTCGTCCTCGCCGGCGCGATTGTCGCGGCCGAAGCCGATCGCCTCCCGCGTCAGGTCGGCAGCGCCCGCGTTGGTGGTCATGATCAGGATGACGTTGCGGAAGTCCACCGTCTTGCCGTTGTGGTCGGTGAGCTTGCCGTGGTCCATGACCTGCAACAGGATGTTGTACAGGTCCTGGTGCGCCTTCTCGATCTCGTCCAGCAGCAGCACGGCGTGCGGATGCTGGTCGATGCTGTCGGTCAGCAGGCCGCCCTGGTCGAAGCCGACATAGCCCGGGGGGGCGCCGATCAGCCGCGAGATCGAGTGCCGCTCCATGTATTCCGACATGTCGAAGCGGATCAGCTCGATGCCGAGCGTGGAGGCGAGCTGCTTTGCGACCTCGGTCTTGCCGACGCCCGTGGGGCCGGAGAACAGGTAGTTGCCGATCGGCTTCTCCGCGTCTCGCAGGCCGGCGCGGCTCAGCTTGATCGCCGCCGCCAGCGCCTCGATCGCGCGGTCCTGGCCGAACACCATGGACTTCAGGTCGCGCTCCAGCGAACGCAGCGTTTCCTTGTCGTCGGCGGACACGCTCTTGGGCGGGATGCGGGCGATCTTGGCCACGATCTCCTCGACGTCGCGCAGCGTCACCACCTTGCGGCGCTTCTCCTCCGGCTGGAGCATCCGCGACGCGCCGACCTCGTCGATCACGTCGATCGCCTTGTCCGGCAGCTTGCGGTCGTGGATGTACTTCACCGCGAGCTCCACCGCGCCGCGGATCGCGTCGTCGGTGTAGCTGACCTTGTGGTGCTTCTCGTAGTTGGTCTTCAGGCCGCGCAGGATCTTCACCGCATCCTCGACCGACGGCTCGTTGACGTCGATCTTCTGGAACCGGCGCACCAGGGCGCGGTCCTTCTCGAAGTGCTGGCGGAACTCCTTGTAGGTGGTCGACCCGATGCAGCGCAGCGTGCCCTGGGCCAGGGCCGGCTTGAGCAGGTTGGACGCGTCCATCGCGCCGCCGGAGGTGGCGCCGGCGCCGATCACGGTGTGGATCTCGTCGATGAACAGGATGCCGCCCGGGTTGGCCTCGAGCTCGGTCACCACCGCCTTGAGCCGCTCCTCGAAGTCGCCGCGGTAGCGGGTGCCGGCGAGCAGGGCGCCCATGTCGAGCGCGTAGATGGTGGACTTGGCCAGCACCTCGGGCACGTCGCCCTCGACGATGCGCTTGGCCAGGCCCTCGGCGATCGCGGTCTTGCCGACGCCGGGATCGCCGACATAGAGCGGGTTGTTCTTGGTGCGGCGGCACAGGATCTGGATGGTGCGCTCGATCTCGGTGTCGCGCCCGATCAGCGGGTCGATCTTGCCGGCCTGCGCCTTCTTGTTGAGGTTGACGCAGTAGGCCGACAGCCCGTCCTGCTGCTTGGGCGACCCGGCGCGGCCGCGCTCCTCGCGCTCGCCTTCCGGGGTGTCGCCGTTGTTGGCGGCCCCGGTGGTCGGGCGCTGCGCGGTGCGGCCTGGCGCCTTGGCGATGCCGTGGCTGATGAAGTTGACCGCGTCGAGCCGGGTCATGTCCTGGAGCTGCAGGAAGTAGACCGCATGGCTTTCACGCTCGGAGAACAGGGCAACCAGGGTGTTGGCGCCGGTCACCTCGTCGCGGCCCGAGGACTGCACGTGGATCGCCGCGCGCTGCACCACGCGCTGGAACGCCGCTGTCGGCTTCGGCTCGGAGGAGCGGTCGGAAGCGAGGCCGGCCAGGTCCTTGTCCAGGAACTCGGTCAGGTCGGTGCGCAGCTTGTCCAGGTCGACGCCGCAGGCGCGCAGCACGGTCGCCGCGTCGCCGTCGTCGACCAGGCCCAGCAACAGATGCTCCAGGGTGGCATACTCGTGGCGGCGGTCGCCGGCGAGCGACAAGGCCCGGTGCAGCGTCTGCTCGAGGTTGCGTGACAGCATGGGAACGCTCCTTAACGCCGCTAAGGCCAGGCCGATGCAGCCAACCCCTTGATCATCGGGACCGCACGACCCTGTCGCGACCCTTCATCATCTTGGAGCTTTATCCGCAGAAGGCCAGTAAAAATCGGTGTCGACTACACGGGACGCGGCACCCAGACCGGCTTCGCCGCAATGCAACAGATGGGGACCGGGAACCGCGGTTCCATCCCCGCCGGACGGGCCGGAACGGAGGCGCTGCGTCTCAATCCTTCTCGATCGTGCACTGCAGCGGATGCTGGTTCTGCCGCGCCAGGTCCATCACCTGGGTCACCTTGGTCTCGGCGACCTCGTAGGTATAAACGCCGCACACCCCCACGCCCCGCTTGTGCACGTGCAGCATGATGCGGGTCGCCTCGTCGCGGGACTTCTGGAAGAAGCGCTCCAGCACGTGCACGACGAACTCCATCGGCGTGTAGTCGTCGTTCAGCATCAGCACCTTGTACATGGCCGGCTTGCGCGTCTTGGGACGCGCCTTCACCACCACGCCGACATTGGGCGAATCCGGGTTGTCGGTCTTGTCGTCGTCCCGGCCGGCGTCGCGCGGCCCGCCGGCGGTCACCGGCGCGTCGAAACGCCCGGTCCGGCGAGCGGCGGAGAACCCTTCCGGGAAGGCCGGATGATCGTGGTCGGAGCGCATGGAGCGAGCATATTGGAAGTCAAACCCGGCTTGAAACCCCCTTGTGGCCGCCACGACGCCCGGAACGGACGGTTTGCGGCCCGTCCCTCGCCCCCGACACGCGCTGCTGCCGTCAACCCGTTGCAAAACTGTGAATTAATCTGGACGAAAGGTTTGGGCCTTCATTAGTATCGCAACCGTGAACGGAGGGGGTGCGCATGGCGCCAGAGTCCAAGGGTCGTGGTGCAGCCGCTCGTGCAGGAGCGGCGGCTCGCCCCTTCCGCCAGACGCTGTTCGCCTGTGCCGGCCTGTGCGGCGCGCTGCTGGCGCCCGGCCTCGCCCACGCACAGTATCCCGGGCAGCTCAGCACCTTCGTGATGGACGCGGGCACGGGGGCGGTGCTGCAGCAGGCCAACCCGGACCTGCAGCGCTATCCGGCCAGCCTGACCAAGCTGATGACGCTGTACCTGGCGTTCGACGCACTGCGCCAGAACCACCTTTCGCTGGACCAGTCGGTGCCGGTCTCGACGCATGCCGCGTCGATGGAGCCGACCAAGCTCGACCTGGTGCCGGGCTCCTACCTCACCGTCGAGCAGGCGATCCTGGGGATGGTCACCAAGTCGGCCAACGACGCCGCCTGCGCGCTTGGCGAGCTGCTGGGCGGGGGCGACGAGCAGCAGTTCGCGCAGATGATGACGCAGAAGGCGCGCTCGCTCGGCATGACCAACACCACCTTCCGGAACGCGTCCGGCCTGCCGGACGACGAGCAGGTCTCGACTGCGCGCGACTTCGCCACCCTGGCCCGCCACCTGATCCAGGACTTCCCGGAACAGTACCACTACTTCGCGGTGCCTGCCTTCGTGTTCCACGGCCGCGAGGTGATGAACCACGACCCGATGCTGCAGATCTACGCCGGTGCCGACGGGCTCAAGACCGGCTTCACCAACGCTGGCGGCCGCAACCTGGTCACCTCCGCGGTGCGCGGCAACGTCCGGCTGATCGGCGTGGTGCTGGGTGCCAGCAGCAACCCGCAGCGCAGCGCGGTGATGACGGCACTGCTCGACCAGGGCTTCCAGCAGGAAGGCGTGCCCGTCATGGCGCACACGATGCGCGCCCGCGCTCCGGCACTGATGCTCGCCTCCGACGCCGTGGGCGAGGAGCAGGCGATGCCGATGCGCCGGCGCCTGGTGCGCATGCGCGGCGGCCGGCTGGTGGTCCGACTGGTCGCGGCGCGGGCGACGGCACCGGTCGAGACCGGCGGCTGGCGCGGCGTCCACCTGCACGGCCACGGGCCCCGCGTCCACCTGACCGGCGCGCGCATGCACCTCGCCACCGCCGTGCTGGTGTCGCCGCACCACCACGGCCACGTGCGGAGCCGCTGGCAGCGGGGCTGATCCTCCGCCCGCCCGCCGTTCCCGCGGCGGCTGTCCTTGCAGCCGCCGTCCGGGCCGCGCATCTTTCCGACGCCTCCTGGAGGTCGATCCCGACGCCGGCCCCGGCGTTGTCCGATCCGACGCGAAGGGACGGGCGCGAAGGAACAACGCGATGATGGACGGGGAAACGGACAGGCGACGGATCGTCATCCATCCCGAGGCGGATTTCGGTGGCATGCGCGCCGCCGGACGACTGGCGGCACAGACCCTCGACATGATCACCCCGCACGTGCGGGCCGGGGTCAGCACCGGCGAGCTGGACACGCTCGTCCACGACTACACCCTGGCGCACGGCGCGGTGCCGGCGCCGCTGAACTATCGCGGCTTCCCGAAATCCTGCTGCATCTCGCTCAACCACGTGGTCTGCCACGGCATCCCCGGCGAGCGTCGGCTGCAGGACGGCGACGTGCTCAACATCGACGTCACCTGCATCCTGGACGGCTGGTACGGCGACACCAGCCGCATGTACACCGTGGGCCAGGTGTCGCGCCGCGCCGCGATGCTGATCGACGTGACCTACGAATCGCTGATGCGCGGCCTGGCGGCGATCCGGCCCGGCAACACGCTGGGCGACATCGGCCACGCGATCCAGAGCTATGTCGAGCCGCAGCGCATGTCGGTGGTGCGCGACTTCTGCGGCCACGGCATCGGCCGCAACTTCCACGACTCGCCCAACATCCTGCACTACGGCCGGCCGAAGGAGGGTGCGGTGCTTCGGCCCGGCATGTTCTTCACGGTGGAGCCGATGGTGAACGCGGGGCGTCCGGACGTGAAGATCCTCGATGACGGCTGGACCGCGGTGACGCGCGACCGCAGCCTGTCGGCGCAGTTCGAGCACATGGTGGGGGTCACGGAGGACGGATGCGAGATCTTCACCCTGTCGCCCGCCGGGCTGGACCACCCACCCTACCAGGCGGCGGCATGAACCGCGTTCACGTGAACCATGTTCAGCTTCTGACGCGGACCGCCCTGTCGGCCGCGCTGGCCTGTTGTCCGGTGCTTCCGGCGCTGGCCCAGCCGACACGGCCGACGGCGCCCATGGTCCAGGCGCCGGTGGTGGAGGTTCCGGCGACCCCGGCTCCGGTGGCGGGGGCGGCGCGTCCCGGTGGCTGGGAGGGCGCCGACCCGCTGGCGTTCGGGCCGTCGGCGCCGGTCGCGGTGGCGCCGGTGCCGGTGCACGGGGCGCACGGCATGGTGGTGACGGCGCAGGCGCTGGCTTCCGAGGTGGGCGCGGACATCCTGCGCCGTGGCGGCAACGCGGTGGATGCCGCGGTGGCCGTGGCCTATGCGCTGGCCGTGGTGTATCCGGCCGCCGGCAATATCGGCGGCGGCGGCTTCCTGACCCTGCATCAGCCGGACGGGCGTGCGTTCTTTCTCGACTTCCGCGAGCACGCGCCGCTCGCCGCGACGCCGACCATGTTCCAGGACGCGGCCGGCAACGTGGTGCCCGGCCTGTCGGCGGATGGCTGGAAGGCGGTGGGGGTGCCCGGCACCGTCGCCGGCATGGACGAGGCGCTGGCCCGGTGGGGACACCTGTCGCGTGCCGTGGTGATGGCGCCGGCGATCCGGCTGGCCCGCGACGGCTACGTGCTGAAGGCCGGCGACGTGATGCTTCTGCATACCGCCACCGCCGGCTTCGCCAAGGATCCGGACTCGGCGCGGATCTTCCTGCACGCCGAAGGCACGCCGTATGGCGTCGGCGAGCGCCTGGTGCAGGCCGAGCTGGCCGACACGCTGTCGCGGATCGCCACTGGCGGGCCGGCGGCGTTCTATCGCGGTCCGGTCGCAGCCGCGATCGTCGCCGCCAGCTCCAGGGACGGCGGCGTGCTGTCGATGGAGGATTTCAGCCGCTATCGCACCCGCGTGCTGCCGCCGGTGACCTGCCACTACCGCGGCTACACCGTGGACACCGCTCCTCCGCCCAGCGGCGGCGGCGTCGCGCTGTGCGAGATCCTGGACATCCTGGACGGCGAGAACCTGCGCGGGCTGGGCCTGCGCAGCGTGGCCGGGGTGCAGCGGCAGGTGGAGGCGATGCGGCACGCCTATGCCGACCGGCAGAACCTGGGCGATCCGGCCTTCGTGCACGATCCGGTGGCGAAGCTGATCGACCCGGCCTACGCGGCGGAGATCCGCTCCCACACGCCGACCGACCACGCGCTGGCGTCCAACACCCTGTCGCCGCTCGACCCGGTGCCGCACGAGAAGACCGAGACCACGCACTTCTCGATCATCGACAAGGATGGGCGCGCGGTGTCGATGACCTACACGCTGAACGGCTGGTTCGGCGCCAAGGTGGTGGCGGGGCATACCGGCATCGTCATGAACGACGAGATGGACGACTTCTCGACCAAGGCGGGGGCGCCCAACATGTACGGCCTGGTCGGGTCCGCCGCCAACGCGGTGGCGCCCGGCAAGACGCCGTTGTCGTCCATGTCGCCGACCATCCTGTCGCGGAACGGCCGGGTGGTGATGGTGATCGGCAGCCCCGGCGGCTCGCGAATCCCGACCATCACCCTGGAAGCGATCCTGGCGGTGGTGGATGGCGGCATGGACATCGCAGGTGCCGTGAACATGGCGCGGATCCACGAGCAGTGGATGCCCGAGCCGGTGGAGGCGGAGGCCGGCGCGCTGTCGCCGGAGGTGACGGCGAAGCTGACCGCGATGGGCTACAAGATCACCGTGCACCAGAACTGGGGCTCGGCCGAAGGCATCCTGGTCGGCGGGCCGTCGCTGGGCCAGCACAGCCCGGGCGTCTGGGGCGGCCTCGACCTGCGCCATCCCGGAGGGGCCGCGATCGGGGAGTGACCGCGCGACCGCAGGCGTGCGTCAAAGCCCGGTTTGTCGCATCACCTGGTGGGTGCCCTCGACGATCAGCTCGATCGCGACCACGGCCACGATCAGGATGCCGACCCAGGCGATCCAGCGGTATCGTTCCAGCAGGCGCGCCACCAGCGAGGCGGCGAGGCCCATCAGCGCGATCGACACCACCAGCCCGGTGATCAGCACCCACAGGTGCTGACCGGCGGCACCGGCGACCGCCAGGATGTTGTCCAGGCTCATCGACAGGTCGGCCAGCACGATCCGGCCGATCGCGCGCCGCAGCGCGCCGGATCCGGTGCGGCCGGCGAGGGCGGGATCGTCGGGGCCGGCCGGCTGGTGGCGCAGCTCGCGCACCATGCGCCAGCAGACCCAGAGCAGCAGCAGGCCGCCGGCAAGGGTCAGCCCGACGATCGCCAGCAGCTGCAGCGCCACGGTGGCGAGCGCGATCCGGATCAGCGTCGCCGCCGCGATGCCGAACAGGATCGCCTGCCTCCGCTCGCGCGGCGGCAGGCCCAGCACCGCCAGCCCCACCACCACCGCATTGTCGCCCGCCAGCGTCAGGTCGATCACCAGGACCTGGGCCAGTGCCACCAGTTCGGACATCAGGTGATGCGGCATCGGCATGGGCGCTCCGTTCGATCGGGCCTGCACAGCGGCGCCGGACCGGCCTAAAGCCATGCCCGTCTGCGGAAAGGCAAGCGGCGGCCGGGTGCCGCGGCCGGGAAAGGGGATCCTATGGTTCCACGCTACACACGGCCGGCTATGGCTGCGATCTGGGCGCCTGCCAACCGCTACCGGATCTGGTTCGAGATCGAGGCGCTGGCGGTCGAGGCGATGGCCCGGCTCGGCGACGTGCCGGCCGAGTCGGCGGCGGCGATCCGGGAGCGCGGCGACGCGGCGATGGCGGCATTCTCCGACGACGACCTCGCCCGGATCGACGCCATCGAAGCCGAGACGCGGCATGACGTGATCGCGTTCCTGACCTGGCTCGCGGAGCGGATCGGGCCGGACAGCCGGTTCGTGCATCTCGGCATGACCTCGTCCGACGTGCTCGACACCTGCCTGGCGGTGCAGCTGGCGCAGGCGTCCGACCTGCTGCTGGAGGACATCGACGCGGTGCTGGCAGCACTCAAGCGACGGGCGTTCGAGCACAAGCACACGCTCACCGTCGGGCGCAGCCATGCCATCCATGCCGAGCCGACCTCGTTCGGGCTGAAGCTCGCCGGGCACTACGCCGAGTTCGCGCGCAACCGCGTGCGTCTGGTGCAGGCGCGGGCGGAGATCGCCACCTGCGCCATCTCCGGCGCGGTCGGCACCTTCGCCCATGTCGATCCGCGGGTGGAGGAATACGTGGCCGAGCGGCTGGGCCTGCAGCCGGAGCCGGTCTCGACCCAGGTGATCCCGCGCGACCGGCATGCCGCGTTCTTCTGCACGCTGGCGGTGGTCGCATCCGGGATCGAGCGGCTGGCGACGGAGGTGCGGCACCTGCAGCGCTCGGAGGTGCGTGAAGCGGAGGAGTTCTTCCATCCCGGGCAGAAGGGTTCCTCGGCGATGCCGCACAAGCGCAACCCGGTGCTGTCGGAGAACCTGACCGGCCTGGCCCGGCTGGTGCGCTCCCACGCGGTGCCGGCGCTGGAGAACGTGGCGCTCTGGCACGAGCGCGACATCAGCCACTCGTCGGTGGAGCGCAACATCGGGCCGGACGCGACCATCGGGCTCGACTTCGCTCTGTCGCGGCTGGCGGGGATGATGGAGCGACTCGTGGTGTATCCGGAGCGGATGCTGGCCAACCTGGACAGCCTGGGCGGGGTGGTTCATTCGGGCGAGGTGCTGCTGGAGCTGGCGCGCGCCGGGATCTCGCGCGAGGACGCGTACCGGATCGTGCAGCGCAACGCCATGGCGACCTGGACCGCGCTCGGCACCCCGGGCGGGCGCAGCTTCCGCGAGAACCTGGACGCGGACCCGGAGGTCGCGGGACGGGTTGCGCCGGCGCTGCTGGACCGCGCCACCGATCCCGGCCGCCACCTCGCGGCGCTCGACGCGAGCTTCCGGCGCGTGTTCGGCGAGCCGGGACCGGTGGCCTGAACGGGGCAGTCCTGCCCCGCCGACCCCTGCCATTGACACCGCCTTGTCACCATGTCGCATTGCGGCATATCGCCGCTGCCCGGCCCCGGCCGCAGGAAACAGGTTTCCGTCATCGTGTGCACCGTCATCGTCTCCACCATGCCCGGGGAAGCCTGGCCGCTTCTGCTCGCCGCCAACCGTGACGAGCGGCTCGACCGCCCCTGGGAGCCGCCGGGTCGCTTCTGGCCCGAGCAGCCCGACGTGCTGGGCCCACGCGACGTGCCCGGCGGCGGCACCTGGCTGGCGCTGAACGGTCACGGCGTGGTGGCTGCGGTGCTGAACCGGGTCGGCAGCCTGGGTCCGGCGCCCGGCAAGCGCTCGCGCGGCGAGCTGCCGCTGATCGCGGTGCGCGAGGCCACCGCGGAGGCGGCGGTGGAGGCGCTGGCGGCAACCGATGCCGGCCGCTACCGCTCCTACAACATGATCGTCGGCGACCGGGATGCGGCGTTCTACCTGTGCGGGCTCGGCTACGGCCATCCGGAAGTCACCCGGCTCGAGCCGGGCACCCACATGATCGCCACCGGCGGTCCGGACGACATGCAGATCCCGCGCATCGCCCGCCACCTGCCGCGGTTCCAGGCAGCGCCGGTGCCGATGCCGCCGGACTGGGGCACCTGGACCGGGCTGCTGTCGGACCGCACGCTGCCGGCCGGCAGCGAGCTCAACATCCCGCCGCGCTCCGGCTTCGGCACCACCAACGCGTCGCTGGTCGGCATACCGCGCGATCCGGGACGGATGCCGAACTGGATGTTCGCCGCCGGTGCCCCGGACCGCACGCCGTTCGTTCCCGTCGCGATGGCGGCAGCCGCCTGAGCAGCCCGCCCGGAGGGGCCGCCGGTCCGCGCTGTAGGCGGTGACCCGAGACGCTGCTATACCGCGCCCGCGTCGCGCACCCGGCGCGCCCAGCGCAGTTGCAAGGACCGTGTATGGCCCGCCGCCGACAGCTCTACGAGGGTAAGGCCAAGATCCTGTTCGAGGGGCCGGAGCCCGGCACGCTCGTCCAGTACTTCAAGGATGACGCCACCGCCGGCAACGGCGCCAAGAAGGGCATCATCACCGGCAAGGGCGTGCTGAACAACCG
>CAXUDP010000007.1:0-67902 GCA_964249735.1 uncultured Acetobacteraceae bacterium
GTCTTCGAGGCCACTTCGCGCACCATCTGGGCGCCCATGTTCTCGAACTTGTCGGAAAGCTCGATCTCCTTTGCGACCGTCACACCGTCCTTGGTGATGCGGGGCGCGCCGAAGCTCTTGTCGATGACGACGTTGCGGCCCTTGGGACCAAGCGTCACCTTCACGGCGTCTGCGAGGATGTCGACACCGCGCAGCATGCGCTGGCGGGCTTCACCGCCGAAGCGGACGTCTTTGGCAGCCATGTTGTATTCTCCTGTTGAGGAAAGGATCGATCTGGAAACGGTTCGGAAACGGGAGGCCTCAGGCCGCCTGCTCGATCACGCCCATGATGTCGCTTTCCTTCATGATCAGCAGCTCCTCGCCGTCGATCTTCACTTCCGTGCCCGACCACTTGCCGAACAGGATGCGGTCGCCCGCCTTCACGTCCAGGGCCACGATGGCGCCGGTCTCGTTGCGTGCGCCGGCGCCGACGGCGATGATCTCGCCCTCCATCGGCTTCTCCTTGGCGGTGTCGGGGATGATGATGCCGCCCGCGGTCTTCTCTTCGCCGGTCAGGCGCTTGACGACGACACGGTCGTGCAGGGGACGGAACTTCGCCATGCGGTGCGCTCCTCTTCAGGTCTTGGCGGCGCCCTGGAATCGGGCGACGTCGCCGGTTGGGCGTCCGGGCTCGCACCATCCGCGAAGCGGTTGGCACTCGGAGCCTCGGAGTGCTAACGGCGATCTAGGCGCTTGAACGCTTGCTGTCAAGAATGGCAGCACTCGGGGAACTTGAGTGCCAAAGCGTTGATGTTGTTTAGAATTTTGTTGCGTACCCGTGACCACCTCGCCCAGGATCGGCGATGTCGCAATCCTGTCATGTCCCGGAATCCGCCATGTCCCTGTCGCTGCAGCTCAAGGAGTACCGCCTGACCACCGCCGAGATCCTGTATCGGCTTCCCGATCATCCGGCGGTGCTGCAGAGCTACATCTGGCAGGAGCTCGACCTGGCCCCCGCCTATCCGGTGCTGCAGCGGTTCCTGTCGTTCTGGGAGCGCGAGATCGAGGGGCGGCTGCACTCGGTGCGGGTCGGATCGCTCGACCTCCTCGGCGCGCACCGGATCCGGATGACGGGAACGGTGCTCACCCTGCAGTAGGCGGCTCCTCAGCGGGTAGCGGCGCGTCCAGGCGGGCGCCGTCCAGCACCGCCTGCTGCCGCGCTTGGTCCTGATGGTCGCGCTCGACCTCCGCACGGGTGCGGCCGAACCGCGCGCGGTTGTCAGCGGCCTGCTGCGACGCCTGGCCGCGGTCGCGCTGCCGCCGCACGGTCCTGAGGTTGACGATCTCGCCCATGGCGGCACCCTGCCACAGGTGGCGCCGTCCGATCCAGGGCGGCCATCTGGACGAGGAACCACGCCAATGGGCCGCACGATCACACTCGAGGCTGCCGACGGGCACAGTTTCTCCGCCTATCAGGCGGGCTTCGCCGACGCGCCGCGCGCCCTGGTGGTGGGGCAGGAGATCTTCGGGGTGAACCACCACATACGCGCGGTCGCGGATGGGTTCGCGGACGCGGGTTACTTCGTGATTGCCCCTGCCCTGTTCGACCGCGCCGAACGCGGCGTCGAGCTGGCCTACACGCCCGAGGACGCGCAGCGCGGCGTGGCGCTGCGATCGGCGATCCGGCCGGAAGACACGCTGGCCGACCTGCTCGCCAGCGCCGACGCGCTCGGGCGCCGGAAGGTCGGGATCATCGGCTATTGCTGGGGCGGGGCACTGGCCTGGGCCGGCGCCACCCGCTCCGACCGGTTCTCCGCCGCGGTCGGCTGGTATGGCGGCGGCATCGCGGCGACCAAGGAGCTGCATCCGAACTGCCCGGTGCAGCTGCATTTCGGCGCCGACGACGACCACATCCCCCTGGCCGAGGTGGAGGCGATCCGGGCGGCGCAGCCGGGGTTCGAGGTGTTCGTCTACGAGGGTGCCGGGCACGGCTTCGGCTGTCCGGAGCGGCCGAGCCACGTTCTGGGCGCCACCGCGCTGGCGCAGGAACGCAGCCTGGCCTTCCTGCAGCACAACCTTTGACGGTGTCGCCCTGCGGTCACGATGGGGAAGGATTGCGTTTCGGCTGCGAACCAAGTGATCGGGTTGCCGTTGTGTCGGACGAAGCAACGCAGACAACCGGAGACGCGTCACATGCTTGGCACCATCCTGCTGATCATCCTCATCCTTCTGGTGATCGGCGCCCTGCCGACCTGGGGCTACAGCGGCGGCTGGGGCTACTTCCCATCCGGCGGGCTGGGGCTGGTGCTGCTGGTGGTGATCATCCTGCTGGTGCTCGGCCGGATCTGAGCCGGTCGCGGGTGGCCGGACCGGAACGTCCGGCCATTCCGCCAGGAGGGGAACGGGATGCCCGACCGGACGCCGAGACTCAGTCATCTGCTGGAAACCTCGATCTACGTGGCCGACCTCGACCGGGCGCAGGGCTTCTACCAGCGCGTGCTCGGGCTGGAGCTGTTCCTGCGCGACGACCGCATGAGCGCGCTCGGCCTGCCGGGCAACGCGGTATTGCTCCTGTTCCGTGCCGGCGGCTCCACCGAGCCGACCCCTACCGACGACGGCGACGCGATCCCGCCGCATGATGGCGGTGGCCGGGTGCATCTGTGCCTGGCGATCCCGCGCAACGAGCTCGACGCGTGGGACGAGCATCTCGCGGCACAGGGGGTGCCGGTCGAAAGCCGGATCACCTGGCCGGCCGGCGGCACCAGCCTGTATGTCCGCGACCCCGATGGCAGCCTGCTCGAGCTGGCGACGCCCGGGCTGTGGCCGAGCTGGTGATCCGGGTTCGGGAGCCGCGACGGGTCCGGGCCGGGGTTGCGGGCCGTCCTGCCGGTGACGGGGCTGGACGGCCCTGCCATCGAGCCGAGCTGCCGATGGGACCGGCCTGAGCCTCGGCGGCGCCTACGGGGCGTCCCGGATGTCGAACCGGGTGACCTTGCCGTTGTGCAGGCGGAACACGTGTCCGACCATCTTGTCCCTCAGCCCGTGCGCCTGATCCTGCAAGGGCCTGCCTTCGAGGTCACGGACGGATTGTCGGACCTCCACGACCACCGACCCGTCCGCAGCCGTGTCGAAGCCGATGGGCTCGACGTGCGGACTGACGATCGCCCATTGGCGCGTCCAGTAGTCCCGGACCGCCTCGAGGCCCCGGACATGGTCGCCGTCCATTCCGTTGGCCCAGGCGACGTCGTCGGCGAGCACGGCCAGGACGCCGTCGATGTCTCTGGCGTTGAACCGGTCATAGATGCGCCGGAGAACCTCCACGTCGCTGGTCATCGGGTGTGCTCCTGTCGGCATGGCGCGGACGCATCGGCCTCGGACGCGGCCGCTGTCGGTGATGGAGGGACGACTGCGAGAACGGCGGCGATGCGGGACGGACCACCTACCAATACGCCCGTGGCCCCTGTATATAGGTTCCTATATAGTAAGATAGGCGCCTATGCAAGAAGATGGGTCGATGTCGGAGGTGCTGTCGACGCCGGGGCACCTGATCAGCCTGGCGTTCCGCGGGTTCGCGCGCCTGAGCGAGATGCGTCTCAAGCCGCTGGGGTTCGGTGTCGGCCACCTGCCGGTGCTGGTCGCGCTGCAGGATGGGCAGGCCGGGTCGCAGAAGGATCTGGCGCGGTTCGCCCGGATCGAGCAGCCCTCGATGGCGCAGATGCTGGCCCGCATGGAGCGGGACGGGCTGATCCGCCGGGTGCGCGACCCGAGCGACGGGCGCAGCAGCCGCATCTCGCTCACGGACGCTGCACGAACCCGCCTGCCGGAAGCCTGTGCGGCGCTGCTACAGGGCAATCGCGAGGCGCTGGGCGGCTTCACGGAGGAGGAAGCGGCCCGGTTCGTCGCCATGCTCGTCCGGCTGGTTGCGAACCTCGACCGGGTTGCCGGAACCGAGGCGTCACCTCGCAGCGGCTGAGGCCTGGGAGGCCGGTCGCCATGGATCGCGACCGGCCAGGATCCGCGACAGGACCTAGGCGGACGGCGCGGCGTCCTGGCCCAGCACGCGCCCGGCGATGGCGCGCAGCCGATGAACCAGCTCGGGGTCGCGCGCGGAAGGGGCGGTGATCAGGGCGTGGTCGAGGGCGCGGTCGCAGCCGGCGGGGCACTGGCCGCGTGGCCGGCCGAGGCGCGGGATCACGGCGCGCACCAGGTCACGGGCCTTCTGCGCGTTCGCGGTCATCACCGCCACCACCGCGTCCACGGTGACGTGGTCGTGCTCTTCGCGCCAGCAATCGTAGTCGGTGACCATTGCCACGGTCGCGTAGCAGAGCTCGGCTTCGCGGGCGAGCTTGGCCTCGGGCATGTTGGTCATGCCGATCACGTCGCAGTTCCAGCTCCGGTACAGCTTGCTTTCAGCGCGGGTGGAGAACTGCGGGCCCTCCATCACGAGGTAGGTGCCGCCGCGGCTGATCGGCAGGCCGAGTGCCAAGCCTTCCTCGTGCAGCACCGTGCCGACCCGCAGGCAGAGGGGATTGGCCATGGACACGTGGGCAACGCAGCCGGTGTCGAAGAAGCTCTTCTCGCGGGCAAAGGAGCGGTCGATGAACTGGTCGATCACCACGAAATGGCCGGGCGGCAGCTCCTCCTTGAGGCTGCCGACGGCGGACAGCGATACCACGTCGGTGACGCCGGACTGCTTGAGGGCGGCGATGTTGGCGCGGTAGGCCAGGCGCGACGGCGGGATGCGGTGGCCGCGGCCGTGGCGGGGCAGGAACACGCAGCGGACCCCGCCGAGGCGGCCGAACAGCAAGGCGTCGGAAGGCGGGCCCCAGGGCGTGTCGACCGTGCGCCATTCCTTGTCCTCCAGCCCGTCGATGTCATACAGGCCGGAGCCGCCGATCAGGCCGATCACCGGCTGCACCAGGTCACCCACGTCCGACATTTGACCACACCCTGCGCTTGAGAA
Source organism: uncultured Acetobacteraceae bacterium (assembly GCA_964249735.1). Taxonomy (GTDB): domain Bacteria; phylum Pseudomonadota; class Alphaproteobacteria; order Acetobacterales; family Acetobacteraceae; genus Lichenicola. The sequence goes on from CAXUDP010000007.1 coordinate 4,943, forward strand.
GGACAGCCAGTCCCGCGAGCAGGACCAGGTAGCACACGACGCCGACGCCGATCCGGCGGCGCTCGGTGTCGTGCGGATGGGCCGCCCAGTCGAGGAAGCTGGACACGTCGTGCGCCATCTGTGGCACCGTGGCCGCCGTGCCGTCTGCGTAGCGGACGGCGCCGTCGATCAGGGGCGGCGGCATCGCGATCAGCGCGCCGGCCACGGCCGGGTCGTAGTAGCTGCCGGGCGGGATGACGACACCGGGCGGCGGGTCGCGGTAGCCGGTGAGGATGCGGGCGATCGCGCGCGCGCCGCCCGGCAGGGTCAAGGCCAGGCGGGACATGTCCGGCGGCACCGCGCCGTTGTTGGCGGCGGCGGCGGCCTGCAGGGTCGGGAACGGGGATGGCAGGTGGTCGTCCGGTCGGGCCGGGCGGCGCAGCGGGCGGCCGGCGGCGTCGACGCCGTCGGACACCTTGGTGGCCGCCGCCAGGGCATGCAGCTGCGCCGCGTCGAGGCCCAGGCCGCCGAGGTCGGCATAGGTAAGCTGCTTCAGGGAATGGCAGGCGCTGCACACCTGGGAATACACGGCGTAGCCGCGCTGGGCGCTGGCGAGGTCGACCGTCGAGAACGGGCCGGCGGCGTGGGCGGGAAGGATGACGAAAGCCGGCAGTGACGCCAGGAGGAGCCGCATCAGGCGGTGCCGGCGATGCTGTCGGGAAGCACCGGGCGTCGTTCCACCCGGGCCAGCAGCGGCAGCAGCACCAGAAAATGCAGCAGCCAGTAGGCGGTGGCGATCCGGCTCAGCACCAGCCAGATGCCCGAAGGCGGACGGAACCCGGCCACGCCCAGCAGCACGAACGAGGCGAGCAGCAGGAGCAGCAGCCAGCGGTAGACCGGGCGGAACCGGGCGCTGCGGATCGGCGAGCGGTCGAGCCAGGGCAGGATGAACAGCACCGCCAGGCTGGCCGAGGCCAGCAGCACGCCGAGGCCGCCGCCGGCGCGCAGGATAGCGTAGAACGGCGCGAAGTACCATTCGGGGGTGATGTCGGCCGGGGTGGAAAGCGGGTCGGCCTCCAGGTAGTTGTCCGGCAGGGTCAGCCAGCCCGGCAGGAAGAACACCAGCACGGCAAAGGCGAGCGCGAACAGCACCATGCCGACGCCGTCCTTGGCGGTGTAATAGGGATGGAAGGGCACAGTGTCGCGCGGGCCCTTCACCTCGATGCCGAGCGGGTTGTTGGAACCCGTCACGTGCAGCGCCAGCACGTGCAGTACCACGATGCCGATCACGGCGAACGCAGTGACGAAGTGCAGCACGTAGATCCGGTGCAGCGCCGTGTCGCCCAGGACGTTGCCGCCGAGCAGCCAGGAGGCCAAGCCGGGCCCGACCAGCGGCACAGAGCCCAGCGCGTGCGCTACCACAGTGAGGCCCCAATATGACATCTGGCCCCAGGGCAGCACGTAGCCGGCGAACGCGGCGACCATGGTCATCGCCATCAGCAGCATGCCGGTCAGCCACAGCACCTCGCGCGGCGCCTTGTAGGAGCCGTAGTACAGGCTGCGCCAGATGTGGATGTAGAGGGCGGCGAAGTACATCCACACCCCGCCCTGGTGGATCGACCGCACCAGCCAGCCGCTCGGCACCTGCCGGTCGATCGCCTCGACGCTGCCGAACGCCTGCGCCACGGTCGCGGTATAGTTCACCGCCAGGAAGATGCCGCTCAGGAGCAGCACCGCGAGCGCCACCGTCACGAAGGCGCCGAAGTTCCACAACCCGTTGAGGTTGCGCGGCATCGGGTAGGACACGTACTCGCGGCGGAACGCGGACACCAGTGGCAGCCGGGCATCGAGCCAGCGCAGGCCGGGATGCGCGTCCTCGGGAAGGGCGGAGGTGGGTGGACGGCCGAAACGGTGCTCCGCCTGGCTGTCGTCGGGCCCCAGCGGGAACGTGTCGGCGGCGGCGCCATGGCCAGAGTCGTCCGGCCAGTCGGCCATGCGTCCACACCTTCCAGCGGTTCGGGATCGAGCGGAAGGTAGGGTGGGCTCCGCTGGGCCGCAACCGGACGGTCGAGACGTGAACAGCGTTCAGCTATGCTACGGGGATGAGCGATCCGTTTGAGCCGGTTCCCTTCCCCCGCGACGCTGCACGGCCGCCGCACGACGCGCTCAAGGCCGAGGCGCGGGGCTGGTTCGAGGGGCTGCGCGACCGCCTGTGCGAGGCGTTCGAGGCGATCGAGCGCGACCAGGACGGGCCGCTCGCGGACCGGCCGCCGGGTCGGTTCGAACGCAAGGCCTGGTCGCGGCTGCCTGACGGGAACGGCGGGGGCGGCGTGATCGGGCTGATGCGCGGGCGGGTGTTCGAGAAGGTGGGCGTCAACGTGTCCACCGTGGAAGGCGAGTTCAGCCCGGAATTCCGCAGGGAGATCCCCGGCGCGGAGCAGGACCCGCGGTTCTGGGCGTCGGGAATCAGCCTGGTGGCGCACCTGCACAGCCCGCTGGTGCCGGCCGCGCACTTCAACACCCGGATGCTGGTCACCACCCAGGGGTGGTTCGGCGGCGGCGGCGACATCACGCCGATGCGGCCGGAGAGCATCGAGTCGCAGGCGGACGCCCTGCGATTCCACCGGGCGTTCGAGCAGGCCTGCGACCGGCACGACCCGGCGTACTATCCACGGTTCAAGGAGTGGTGCGACCGCTACTTCTTCCTGCCGCACCGGAACGAGCCGCGCGGGCTGGGCGGGATCTTCTTCGACCGGCTGGCTACCGGCGACGCCGGGGACGACTTCGCCTTTGCCCGCGACGTCGGCACAGCGTTCCTCGAGGTCTACCCGCAGATCGTGCGCGACCGCATGCGGCAGGGCTGGACGGCGGCGGACCGCGACCACCAGTTGCTGCGTCGCGGCCGCTACGTGGAGTTCAACCTCCTGCACGACCGCGGCACCCTGTTCGGGCTGCGCACCGGCGGCAACGTCGAGGCGATCCTGATGAGCCTGCCGCCCGAGGTGCGCTGGCCCTGACGGGCCGGCCGGCTGCCGCATTTGGGACATGGGCTGGGTTCATGTATGAAATCGCGATGAACCGCAGGACGCAGAACCCTTGATGCGGGTGTGGCGATGACGGAACCCGGCCAGCCGGGCGGCACAATTCCCCATCGGGAGGTCGGCCGCAGGACCCTGTTGCTGGCGCTGCCCGCCCTCGCCGCCACGCTCCGGACCGCCCGGGCCGCGCCGGACCCCGGGCCGATGGCAGGGGTGGCGCCGGAGCAGGGGCCGTCCTCCCTACGCAATCCCGCCCTTCTGGTCGCAGGACCGCCCGACGCGGCGCCCGGACGTTGGGCCCGGCTGCTTGCGCCACGGCTCGCCAGCGCGCTGCAGGCAGGGGCTGCGCTGCCGGTGTCCGCCACCGGCGGCCGCGACGGTGTCACCGGCGCCAACGCGTTCGAGGCGCTGACCGCGCAGGACGGCTCCACCGCGATGCTGGTGCCGGGTGCCGCGGCCATCGCCTGGCTCGCCGGCGACCCGCGCGTGCACTTCGATGCCAGCCGCTGGGTGCCGGCGCTGGCCGGCCTGTCCTCAGGCGTGGTGGTCGCCCGGCTCGGCGCTGCGGCGTCGCTGGCTGGCCGGAGGCTGCGCACCGCCGCCTCCACCGCGACCGGCGCCGAGCTGCCGGCGCTGCTCGGGCTGTCCATGCTGTCGGTGGATCCGTCGCCGGTGTTCGGCCTGTCCGAGCCGCAGGATGCGGAAGCGGCGCTTCGCGACGGCCGGGTCGACGCGATCTTCCTCGGCGGCCACGACGTGCCGGAACGTCTGCGGACGCTGGGCGGGCTGGGCTTCGTCCCGGTGTTCTCGCTGGGCGGCAGCGACGAGGACAGCCTGGCGGCCGATCCCGCTCTGGACGGGGTGCCGGCCTTTGCCGAAAGGTACCGGCAGCAGTTCGGCCGTCCTCCGGCCGGCCCGCTGTTCGCCGCCTGGCGTGCCATCGCCGCCGCGGCACGCCTCGACGTCGCCCTGGTGCTGCCGCTGCTGGCGCCGGCCTCGCTGGTCGCGCGCTGGCGCAGCGCCTGCGAGACCGCGCTGTCCGACCTGGGACTGGTCAGCGCCGCGCGCACGGCGCAGGTCGATGCGGTTCCCGCGCCGGGCTGCGTGCAGGCGCTGGCGCGGATCAACGCCGACGAGACTGCCCAGCTCAGCCTGCGCCGCTGGATCGCCGCCCGGCCGAACTGGCGCCCGACCTGACCTGATGGTGCCTTACACGGTCGCCTCGGCTGCCGGTTCGGCCAGCAGCACGTCGAGCTCGTGTCCGCAGACTGGCCTGGAGAACAGGTAGCCCTGCAGCCCGCTGCAGCCGGCGGTCGACATCAGCCGCATCTGCTCAGGGGTCTCGATGCCCTCTGCCGTCACTGTCACCCCGATCGCCTGGCCCAGGATGACGATGCAGGCGGCCAGCGCCAGCGCCTCGGGATCGGAGGTGATGTTCTCGATGAACGAGCGGTCGATCTTGATCTTGTCGACGTGCAGCCGGCGCAGGTAGCTCAGGCTCGAATAGCCGACGCCGAAATCGTCGAGCGCGATCCGGAAGCCGGACTGCCGCAGCTGGTCGAGCGTGGTCTGCGTGACCTCGTCGTTGCCCAGCAGCACGCCCTCGGTGATCTCCAGTTCGATCTGCTGCGGCGCCACGCCCGCCGCCAGCACCGTCCTCGCCACCGTCTGCGCGAAGCCGGGGGTCTGGAGCTGCACCGGCGACAGGTTGACCGACAGGAACAGGTCGGGACGGCGCCGTGCGACTGCAACCGCGTCGGACAGCACGAACGCGCCCAGCTGGCGGATCAGCCCGGTCTCCTCGGCGACGCCGACGAACTCCTGCGCCGGAACCAGCTCGCCGTCGTGGCGGCGCCAGCGGGCCAGGGCCTCGAAGCCGATGATCCGGCAGCTGCCGACGCTGACCTGGGGCTGGTAGCAGACGAACAGGCCATCGCGCGTCAGCAGCGCCTGGCGCAGCTCGTCCTCCAGCATCGTGCGCCGCCGCAGCTTGCGGTCCAAATCGACGGAGAAGCAGCACCGGCAGTTCCGCCCGTCCGCCTTGGCTTGGTAGAGCGCGATGTCGGCACGCCGGTGCAGATCCTGCACCGCCTTGCCGTCCAGCCCCGCCTCCAGGGCGACGCCGATGCTGATGCCGACATGGGTCTCGCTGCCGCCGACGCGGAACGGCACCGCCATCACCTCGAACAGCCGGTCGCAGATGCGCTCGACCTGTTCCGCGCCGTCCAGCACGTCGACCAGCACCGCGAACTCGTCGCCGCCGAGACGCGCCACCATGTCCATCGGCCGGAACACCTCGCGCAGCCGCTGCCCGAACGCGCGCAGCAGGGCGTCGCCGGCCTGGTGGCCCAGCATGTCGTTGACCTGCTTGAACCGGTCCAGGTCGATCATGAACAACCCGGCATGCCCGGTACCGACCTCCGGCGACACGCATTCGCGCAGCCGGCGGTCGAACAGCACGCGGTTGGGCAGCCCGGTCAGCGAGTCGTGTTCGGCCAGGTGCCGGACGTTGGCCTCGTTCTCCAGCAGCTCGCGCACCGACCGCTCCTGCGCCAGGCTGATCCTCCAGAACGAGCGCAGCAGCAGGCTCACGGCCGCGAACAGGACGATCGCGAGGAGCAGCGCCATCGGCACCAGCAGGCCCAGGATCCGGCGTCCCGGAAGCTCGGGCCGCCACATGACCCAGCCGACCGGACGGCCCAGCGGGTCGTGCAGCGCCAGGGCGTGCTCCTTCGCACGCAGCGCGCCCATGCCCGAGAAGCGCGCGCCGTCGAGCGCGTAGCGGCGGAAGATGCCGGCGAGGTAGGCCCCGTCGAACCGCTTCATGTCGACCAGCACGTCGTCGGACGCGCCGCCCGGCCGCGGCACGCGGACGAGCACGGCGCTGACCGCCATCGGCTGGCCTCCGACGAGCATGATCCCGCCGAGATGGGGCATGTCGGCGGCACGATCGGGACCCGGCTCCGGTCCGGCCTCGCGCCTGAGCAGCCGGACCAGCGGCAGCACGTCGGTCGCGACCGCGCCAAAGGCGTCGCTGCCGGCGCGCCGCCCCGACACGCTGGCATAGACCGGCCGGTCGGTGCCGCCGAGGACGAAGACCATCTGGTGGTCGAACATCATGTAGAGCCAGACACCGGTGAACCGGTCGAGCCATCCGGGATCGTGCACCGGCCGGGCCAGTTCCTCGGCAAAGGCGGGCCAGGCGGCGACGCTGCGCTGCTGGAGGGCGAGGTCCTCGAGGGTGTCGGCGATCGAACTGCGGGCAATGCGCGTCTGCCGCTCGGCCGACACCTCGTTCGCCTGGTGCGCCGTCCAGTAGAGCCCGAAGCCGCCTGCGACCAGGACGAACAGGATGACGACCAGCGTCGGCGCCACGACATGGCGGATGAAGTGGGCCCGGACGTCGGAGGGTTGCACGGCTGGCTCGGACATCTGGACGACCATATCCCGTTCCGGCCTCCGCACGACTAACAAAATGTAGTCTGATGCGCCATCGACACGATCGCACCCCATGCCGCATCTCAATTCCTGTATTCGTCGCCGACAGGGATCCTGTCGGCCCTGCTGGCCAGCCGGCGGGTTGTCTCGTAATCCGGCGGTTCCGGCGACCGCCGCCGGATGGAGGTGTCCATGTCGACGTCGCCTGTTCCCCGCCGGCGCTGGAGCATCGGCCTGCTGCTCGGCTCGGGGGTGCTGATCAACTATCTCGACCGGATCAGCCTGTCGGTCGCAGCCCCCCAGCTGCATGAAAGCTTCGGCCTGACGCAGGTCCAGCAGGGCTGGCTGCTGAGCGGGTTCTTCTGGTCGTACGCGCTGCTGCAGATCCCGACCGGGCTGGTGCTCGACCGGTTCGGGGTGACGCGGGTGAACCGCATCAGCACCCTGCTCTGGGGCATCGCCTCGGTCGGCACCGCCTTCGTCAGCGGCTTCGCCGGGATCATGATCGCGCGGATCGTGCTCGGCATCGCAGAGGCGCCGGGGTTCCCGGCGAGCGCCAAGGCGACCGGTACCTGGTTCCCGCGCCAGGAGCGGGCGCTGGCGACGGCGCTGTTCGATGCGGCCGCGAAGTTCTCCAACGTGATCGGCGTGCCGCTGGTCGGGCTGGCGGTGGTTCGGCTTGGCTGGCGCTGGGGCTTCGGCATCACCGGCCTGCTCAGCCTGTGCTACTTCGCGGCCTTCGTGCTGATCTACCGCGACCCAAGCCAGGACCGGCGGCTGAGCTGGGCGGAACACGAGTACATCGTCGCCGGCGGTGCCACCCCGGAAGGTCCGGCGCCCGGCGGCGGACCCAGGCTGCTCGGCGCGCTGCTGCGCCAACGCAAGGTGTGGGGGCTGTCGATCGGCTTCGCCGCCTACGGCTACTCGTTCTACCTGTTCCTGACCTGGCTGCCGAACTACCTGGTCCAGAGCATGCACATGAGCATCCTGAAGTCGGCCGGCTTCGCCGCGATCCCGTGGGCCTGCGCCACCGTGTCCGACCTCGTGGTGGGCGGCTGGCTGATCGATCACCTGATCGGGCGCGGCGGCGACGAGACGGTTGTGCGCAAGACGGTGCTGGTGATCGGCATGCTGTTCGGCCTGGCGGTGTTCGGCGCCACCCTCACCCACGATCCCGGCTGGGCGATCGCCTGGATCTCGGTCGCCCTGTCCGGCCTCGCGGCCGCGGCGCCGGTGGGCTGGTCGATCCCGTCGCTGATCGCGCCGCAGGGCGGCACCGCCACCATCGGCAGCATCATGAACTTCGGCAACAACATGATGGGCGTGGTGGCACCGGTAGCGACCGGCTACGCGATCTCGCTGTCCGGTTCCTACACGCTGAGCTTCGGGATCGCCGGGATCGTGCTGCTGATCGGGATCGTGTCCTATGTGTTCGTGCTGGGCCGGCTCGAGCCGATCGTCCTGCCGGGACGCTGACGGCTACAGCAGGCCGCGCCCGGCCAGGTTGCGCATCAGCGCGCCGATGCCGAAGCGCCAGGGCGGCGCGTCCTGGGAGTGCGTCACCCGGTTGACCAGACGGCCGAGCCCGGGTGCCGCGATCTCCACCTGGTCGCCGAGCTTGTGGGTGAAGCCGCCGCCTGGCGTGTCGCGGTCCTGCACCGGCGCGAACAGCGTGCCGAGGAACAGCATGAACCCGTCGGGATACTGGTGATGCGCGCCGATCGTCTGCGCCACCAGATCCTCCGGGTCACGGCTGATCTCGCGCATCGAGCTGTGGCCGTGCAGCACGAAGCCGTCGTCGGCACCGGTCACGGTCAGGTCCAGCGCCAGGCCGCGCACCTGGTCGAGCCCGAAGCCGGCATCGAACAGGCGCAGGAACGGACCGATGGCGCAGGACGCGTTGTTGTCCTTGGCCTTGCCGAGCAGCAGTGCGCTGCGGCCCTCGACGTCGCGCAGGTTGACGTCGTTGCCGAGCGTGGCGCCGCGGATCCGCCCCTGGCTGTCTACCGCCAGCACCACCTCCGGCTCCGGGTTGTTCCAGGACGACGAGGCCAGGATGCCGATCGCGGCGCCGGCGCCCACCGCCGACAGCACCGGGGCCTTGGTGAACACCTCCGCGTCCGGGCCGATGCCGACCTCCAGGTATTGCGACCAGATGCCCTCCCGGATCAGCACCCGCTTGGCTTGCATCGCTTCCGGCGAGCCGGGGCGGAGGGCGTCGAGCCGGCTGCCAATGGCCTCGGCCAGCTGGGTGCGCAGCAGCGCCGCCTGGGCCGGATCGCCCTTGGCGCGCTCCTCGATCACCCGCTCGACCATGCTGCCGGCGAAGGTCACGCCGCAGGCCTTGATCGCCTGCAGGTCGCAGGGCGCCAGCAGGTAGGGGCCGCTGCCGGCCGCCGCCGTGCCGAGGCTGCAGGCGATCACCTCATCAGCGTCCCAGGAGCGGGTGTCGGGCACGGCGGAAGCGGCGCCGGCCGGATCGTCGCGTTCCAGCAGCGCCGACAGGGTGGGACCGGCCGCCGTGACGTCCACCAGGCGGCTGCCGCGCAGCTGCACCAGGCAGGGGCCGCCGACCTCCGGGTCCTGGACCCGGCCGAGCAGGATGGCGGAACCGGCATCGTCGGGAAGCAGCGTCATGATGGGAGGGCCTCCGCCAGTCGAACGCCCTTCTCCTACCATCGTGCCAGCACCGGCAGAAGCAGGCGCGAAGACACGGCGATGCACAGGCAGGCCAGCATGTACCAGAAGGCGATGTAGAGCGGGTCGTCCGACGGGCAGGCGAACACGAACACGAACGCGCCCCAGGCCGCGGCGGCGATGCCCACGCTCCAGGCGGTGCCGGAATGGTCGGTGGGCGCGCCGCGACGCATGAGGACCGCGAGCCCGATCACCGCCGGCAGCGCCAGCAGCACCATCTTGGTGAGGCATTGCACGCCGTGCGGCCAGTCGAGCCGCGCTGCCAGCGAGGCCCAGCCGGCGCTGCCCGCGTCGAGCCCCCAGCCGATGGCGAGGCAGGCGACCACGATCGCCAGCACCCAGCGGATCCCCCGCCGCGGCGATCCGGCCGGGTGGAACGAGATCACCGAGGCCACCCCGCTGACGCCGGCAATCAGCCCGAGGCTGGTCAGCTTCCACCAGAAGCTCGGGTGGTGCATCGCCGCCGGCATGTCCGGCCGCATCGCGCCCATCAGCAGGAACAGCACCAGCTCCAGCAGGCAGATGCCGCCCACGAGCAGGCCGTCGCGCCCGTCGGTGCGCGGCCGCACCGGCCTGAGGTCTGCGGCCAGGCGGTCGATCAGGGATTTATCCGGCATCTTTGCGGTCCTGGATCATCGCGCTCAACCGGCCAAGGCCGCGATGGATGTTGACCTTCACCAGCGACATCGTCTGCCCGGTCCGGCGGGACGCTTCCAGGATGCTGAGACCCTGCAGCTTGACCAGGCGGATGACGTCGGCCTGGGCCGGCTTGAGCTCGGCCAGAAGGCGTTCGAGCGACACGGCGCTGGACACCGCGTCCTCGTGGCCGGCGACGGAAAGGTTCTCGTCCAGCTCCTCGGTGGGATGAGACTTCATGGCGCGCAACCGGTCGATCCACTTGTAGCGGGCGATGGCACCCAGCCAGGCGCCGAACGGCCGGGCCGGATCAAAGGTGTGCCGCTTCTCATGCACGGCAAGCAGCGTGTCCTGCACAGCGTCGTCGACCATCGCCGGCGGCAGCCGACGGAGGTAGTAGCGGCGCAGCCAGGCGCCGACCTCGGCGAGCAGGCGGCGGTAGCTGTCTGCATCGCCGGCCTGGGCCGCCTGCATCATCCTGTCCCAATCGGGCTCGGCCACGCGGATCCCCGTCGATGCTGCTCCCGCCGGTCGCGAGCCATCCTGCCGTGCCAGGATAGGCCGCCCGGCTGCCGGGCGCGAGCGTCCGGATCGAAGTCCCGCTTCCAGGCTGCGCACATGTCCCGATCCATCGCGGCTGCATGAGCCTGTTCGGCCGTGCGGTGCGAACGGTTACAGCGGAACGGAAGGCGGCGATGTAACCGCCGGCCTCCCTTCCTCGAACGAGCCACCGAACGGGGATGGCTTTCATGACGAGAACTAAACCGAGCACGAGCACGGCACCGAAAGCGCATCCGGCGGCAGTGCGCCTGACGCACTGGATCGCTGCCGCCTCGGTGATCTGCATGATCATGAGCGGCTGGCAGATCTACAACGCGTCGCCGATCCTGTTCTTCACCTTTCCGGCCTGGGCGACGCTCGGTGGCTGGCTCGGCGGCGCGCTCGCCTGGCACTTCGCCGCCATGTGGACCCTGTTCGGCGCCGGCCTGGTCTACCTGGCCTATGGCGTCGGCAGCGGACATTTCCGACGCGACATTCGCCCGCCCGGACCGCGCGCGGTGCTGCGCGACGCCGGCGCCGCCCTGCGGCTGCGCCTTCCCCATCGCGAAGGGCACTACAACGCGGTGCAGCGCCTGCTCTACGCCGGCGTGCTGGTGGTGGCGGTGCTGGTGGTCGCGACCGGGCTGTCGATCTGGAAGCCGGTGCAGCTCGGATGGCTGACCTGGTGCTTCGGCGGCTACGATCTCGCGCGCCGGATCCACTTCGCCCTGATGACTGCAATCGTGGGCTTCCTGGCAGTGCATCTGCTGCTGGTGGCGCTCGTGCCCTCGACGTTGCGCAGCATGATCACCGGCGGACGCCTCGCGCCACGCGAAACCGGAGACCGGGCATGAGCGCGACCAGGCAGCGTCCGGGACACGACGCGGTGCGCCCGGAGCTTCTCAGGATCGAGCGGCGCCTGATGCTTCGCGGCGCGTTGTCGCTGGGCGCGCTGTCGATGCTGACCGGATGCAACGTCGACGATGGGGATGCGGTGGACAAAGCGCTGGCCGCGGTAGGGCGCTTCAACGACCGGGTGCAGGCGGCCCTGTTCGACAGCAGCCGGCTGGCCGCCACGTTCCCGCCGAGCGCCATCACCAAGCCGTTCCCGTTCAACGCGTATTACGGCATGGACGACATACGCACGGTCGACGCGTCGGCCTGGCGGCTGGAGCTGTCCGGCCTGATCGCCGACCGAAGGCCGTGGTCGCTCGCCATGCTGCGGCAGCTGCCGCAGCAGAGCCAGATCACCCGGCACATCTGCGTGGAAGGCTGGAGCGCGATCGGGCAATGGTCGGGCGTGCCGTTCTCGATCTTCCTGCGCCGGATCGGCGCGGATCTGCGCGCCCGCTATATCGGCTTCAGGTGCTTCGACGACTACTTCACCAGCATCGACATGGCGACGGCGCTGCATCCGCAGACAATCATGGCACTGAACTACGGCGACGAACCGCTCCCCCCGGCCTATGGCGCGCCGATGAAGCTGCGCATGCCGACCAAGCTCGGCTACAAGAACCCGAAATACATCGCCGCCATCACTGTCACCAACCGCAACCCGGGAGGCTACTGGGAGAACCAGGGCTACAACTGGTTCGGCGGGTCATGAGGACCGATCGACCATTGCATGCGCAGCCCGGGCGCAAGTCGGCGGACATGGAAGCGAACGTCGGACGCACAGTGGCTGGACGCCATAATTGACCGCGATCAGGTCGGCCGCCCGGCCGCACGAAAATAGGTAGCACCTGCAACTCCCTTCGGCCGTCACGTCGGCTGCCGTCGAGGGCGGCAGGACGCTGGCGATTGTCAACAAGCTGAGACAGGCGCTTCTCGCCGGCGAGGATGTCCTTCGTGGGTTGCGGCCGGACGACCGAAACGGCAGCATCCGGTCGCGTAACGACAGGACAGGATGCGCTGGATGTGGAAGCGATCCTTGATCGGCGCTGCGTTGGCTTGGTGCGCCGCCAGTTTCCCAGCCGCGGCTGCCTCGCCCGCAACCGCAATGGCCGTTGCCGCACCATTCCCAGCTGCCAGCCCCGACTGATCGACGTCGGCGGCCGCCGTGTCGCGTTCCACGCCATTCCTGGTCGCCCGCCAGCGGTGGTATTCGAGGCCGGCGGTGGCATGGACGGGTCAGCCTGGGGTCCGGTGCTCGGCACCATCCACGGCGATACCGGCGCCGAACTGATCACCTTTGACCGTACTGGCTTCGGCGACAGTGATGAGGACACGCGCCCGGTGCGGCTGCAACACGATGTGGACGACCTCGAAGCGAGGTCTCTCCGCTCTTGGCGCCAACCGCAACATCGTCCTGGTGGACGGCACCGACGAGGAAATGGCACGGATGGTGACAACCTTCCCGAAGGACATGGAACGAACCGACAAGCAGGGCCGCACATGGAACGCGTTCTTCACTGCTTTCTCCGCCATGCAGCACGGCTTCCACACGATGCACTGGCCGGACAGCATGTCCGTCACCGTGATCGTGTCCGAGCCCCGCCGTTCATGACGCCCGCGGAGAATGCGGCCTGGACCCAGGATCACGTGGATTCGCGCACTCTGCCACGAACCGCACCGTGGTGATCGCGAAGGGGAGCGGGCACATCATAATGACCGACCGGCCGGACCTGGTTTCGCAGGCCGTGGTCGCTGCGGTCGAGCAGGTATGGCAGGCAGCCCGACATTGGGACCTGTCCATCCCTTAATCCAGTTACGCGTGGCGGCGAGGCAGAGGATAACCACGAAGGAGCGTGCGGTCCTTGATCTGCCTCGCGGCTTAACGTGACGCATGACGACCGCACACCATTCTCCCGCTCCCAGCTACAGCCGCTCGACTTGGCTGCGGTTCGTACAGCTCGAGAACAAGATTGCATCTCGTCGTTCCAACGGGAGGCGCTACCCTCCGTACCCGGGTAGGCGTTGCCATTCTTCAGCTATCATCCTGCGTCATCGACGATCTGCTGCGCGTCCATTTCGCCGATCAGGCCTCGGTCTCAGCGAACATGCGCCAGCCGCCGCCATCCGTTCCAGCGGATCTACGTCGAGACAAATCATCTGTTGCGCGTCCCGGCGGATAACGGTGTGTGCCGCTACACCTGTAACCGCGAAAGCATCGCCGGCGAATGATCAGACAGGGAACGGCAACGATGCCGACTGCCCGTGCAGCATGAGGATACACAAGATGAACCGCTTGTTCGTTGTTCCGGCCGCCGCCCTGCTGGCGTTGCCGCTGTCCGCCGGCGCATTCGCGCAGGATGCGACCCGGACGTCGACGACGCATGACAGCATGTCCCATCCCACCGCGATGAGCCACGGCGGCGCGATGGCGCACGAGAGCATGGGGCACAATACCATGGCCCATGACACGATGGGACACGGCGCCATGGCCCATGCGACGCCGGACAAGGTGTCCGCTCCGGACCAGCCGAAGTAGCCGGCCGCATCGACGAGCAGCGTGATCGGGCAGCCGGGGCGGGTGGAACCGCCGCGGCTGCCCGTTCTCATGCGCGGGCGGCAGCGATAATGGGGCCGCCCCGGCCGGCCTGCACCAGGATGGCGGTGTAAAGCCCAGTCCGGGTTGGCGCGGGAAGAACAAAGGTCCGGGTCGGGCCGGTCGCCTCCCCTAGTGGCACCACCTCGCGCACCACGTTGCGATGCGGCAGGGTGCGGCCGCCGTTCTCGCCGCGCTGGATCGGCACCTGCAGGATCCTGGGGTCGTAGCGCACCAGGAGCACGACGGCGTTCGGTCCGGCACCGGTCACAGTGGCGCGATCGCCGGCAACGGCGATGACGGGTCCGCTCCCGCCGCGATCGGCTTGCCGGATCAAACCCTCGAGCTGCGCGCGGTCATCGCCGACCACGTCGCTGCGTCCGTTGACAACGACCTCAGGGGTGAACACCTCGCGACGCCTGAAGGCGTCGGCGTAGTCCTGCTGACGCTGGGTGAAGGCAGCGTCGCCGAACGTGTCCTTCCAGCCGAGATTGTCCCAGTAGGTGACCTGCCAGGACAGGACCAGCAGGTCGGGACGGTCAGCGATCGCCAAAATGTTGGCGTTGGCCGGAGGACAAGACGAGCAGCCCTGGCTTTGAAACAGTTCCACCACCGCGGGATGGGTGGCGTCAGCTGCCTGGGCGGGCCCGGACAGCGGCGACGCTGCTCCGGCCAGGATGGTGAACGCTGCGGTGGCGAACCGCCTCGGGACGCGCAGAGCCATGACCGGATTTCCTTCATCAGCCTGTCGCCCGGATCGTGGGCAGGTTCGGCTGATCAGGAATTCGATGCAGGGACCCTTAGGTTACAGGACCGAACTGGCTCCCGCGCGTCAGGCGGAGCCGGGCTTCTGTCGGACCAGGGTGCGGATGCTGCGGAACGAGACCAGCTTGCGCCGCTGCGTGTCCCATAGCGCCAGCCGGGTACAGCGGATGCTCTGGCGCAGCGACAGGCGCGGCGCCGTCTGCAGCTCCGGGTTCGCCTCGTGGCAAGCGCGCAGACGGTAGTTCGGGATTCGGCTGGACAGGTGGTGGATGTGGTGGAAGCCGATGTTGCCGGTCAGCCAGTGCAATGGCCAAGGCAGGTCATAGAAGGACGAGCCCTGCACCGCCGCAGCGGCGAAGTCCCAGGACGGCTTCGGCTGCCAGTAGGCGTCCTCGAACTGGTGCTGCACGTAGAACAGCCAGATGCCGATGGTCGCCGCCATCAACACGACCGGAAGCCAGCCGAGCAGCAGAGGCAGCGGCCCGAGCAGCACCACCAGCAGGGTGGCGCCGCCCAGCAGCGCCGCATCGGTGCCGAGCACGCTGAGCCAGTCGCGCCAGCGCCGTCGCGGGTTGCCGACCGGGATGCGCTGGCTGATCAGGAACAGCCATGTCGGGCCGAGGCCGAACATCACCAGCGGATGCCGGTAGAGGCGGTAGCCGAGCCGGCGCCGGGGCGTCAGCGCCAGGTACTCCTCCAGGGTCAGCGTGGTCACGTCGCCGATGCCGCGCCGATCGAGGTTGCCGGCGCTGGCGTGGTGGATCGCGTGGTCGCCGCGCCAGGACGCGTAGGGAGTCAGGGTGAACACGCCCAGCACGCCGCCAAGCAGGTTGTTCATCCAGCGCGACGGGAAGAAGGAGCCGTGGCCGCAATCGTGCTGGAACATGAACAGCCGCACCACGAGAAAGGCCGCCGCCGGCACCAGCAGGAGGACCCACCAGACGCCGCGGTCGATGCCGAACAGGATGGCGGCCATGGCGGCGAGGAACGGCAGCCCGGTGTTCAGGAGCTGGATCGACGCCCGCCGGCCGTCGGGCTTCAGGTAGGGCGCCACCATTGTCCGCCAGGTGCCGGAGGTCGGGCCGGAGGGACTGGGCGAGGTGGCGCGGTCGGGCATGCGTGTTCCGGTTCGGGATCGAGGGAGGGAGATGGGGTGGGAGGGAGCCGTTCTCAAGCGATGCGACAACTCCGCCACCCACCCGCTCCCGGACCGGCATGCGACGAACGGCGGCAAGCGGTCCGGTGGGCCATCGTCCCACGGACCCTGACGTGACGATCAGGGCATGCCGCCGGATCCCCGGGTGCGTCGGAGCGCCGCGTCAACGCTGGCCCGCATCGGCGTGGTCGGGCGGCCGATCAGCCCGCCGAGCTGGCGGCTGCCGTCGAACAGGGCGCCCTGCGCGGCAGCGGCATCGCTGTCCGACAACAAGCCGGCCAGATCGGGTGGCAGCCCGGCGGCAACCGCCATGATCGACGACGTGCCGCTGGCCAACGCCCTGTCCCGCTGGCAGGCCATCGGCTTTGATGCAGCGTCCTGCCCGATCCGCAACGTGCTGGACCGGCTCGGCGACAAGTGGGCCATTCTCGTCCTGGTGGCGCTGGCGGCGGTGCCGCGCCGCTTCAGCGCCCTCGGCCGGAGCATGCCCGACATCTCCAAGCGGACGCTGACCCAGACGCTGCACGATTTCCAGCACGACGGCATCGTGACCCGACACGTGTTCCCGACCAAGCCGCCTCAGGTGGAATATCGGCTGTCGGCGCTGGAAGGCTCGGTGCTGCAACCGCTCGCCGGCCTGGTCGCATGGGCGGAGCACAACTATCCGGCGATCCGGCACCCCCGCGACGGGTTCGATGCTCTGCCGACGCAGGTGGCGACGCGTCCGGAGGGTTGAGGAGCGGTGCGACGGTCCGGGCGACGGGCGCGGCGACGGCCGACCCGCCGGGCCTCAGCGTCGGTTTCAACGGCACGCCCACGACCGCCAGCACGGTCGCAACCGTGCAGCGGAGCGGAGCACGGTCGCGTGATCCCGAACCGCCCTGCCACCTTCACGCGGCTTAAACCATCATTAAACGCTCGTTAAGAGCTTTGGGCTAGTCGGGATGCTCCGGCCATGACCGCAACGACCTGCGGACCGCCACCATCGCGATGAGGTTAACCGTGCGTTCCATCAGATCCGCGCTGCTCGCCACGGCAGCGCTTCTCGTAACGAGTTCCACCGTCACGCGAGCAGCACCTGCGCCTAAGTCGAAGCTCACGATGTTGGGAACCGCCCAGGCGTCGCAACAGGTCGAGTTCGACGTCATCCTCCCGCTACGCAACGCGGCCGCCCTGGACACGCTGCTGGGCCAGCAGCAGACCCCGGGCTCGCCGCAGTATCATCAGTGGCTGACTCCTCAGCAGTTCGCGAACAGCTTCGGCCCCAGCCCATCGGTCATGAACACCGTCGCGGCAGCCCTGCGCCACTCCGGCATGCAGGTGACGGTGCAGAGCCGCTCCCTGCACGTCGTGGCGACGGTGGCCGAGGTGAACGCGGCGTTCAACGCCACCCTGGCTTTGGCAACGGACCTGAACGGCCGGCAGCGAGTGGTCGCCGGCCAGCCGCTGGCCGTGCCGTCCTCCTTGTCGACGCTGGGCGTGATCATCTCGGCGTTCAGCGCCAGCGGCTTCGACGCGTCGTCTCTCGTGCGGCTGAGTGCTGCCGGCTATGTGCGGCTGAGCGCTGCCGGCTACGGGCTGCCCGCCAACCAGTCCAACCCGGCCGGCGGCTACTTCTACAACGACCTGAAGCAGGCCTACGGCTATCCAGCCTACACCACCACGGTCACGGTCAGCGGCAAGCCGCAGCGTCTGGACGGCCACGGCGTCACCGTCGCCGTGCTGATGGCGAGCGACGTGCTGGACTCCGACGTGTCCACCCTGTTCGACCACCAGAACTTCACCGCCAACTCGGGACAGGCCACGGATCCGCAGGTCTACGCCCGCCGGCCAGTGAACGGCGGCGCGGCGTTTTCCGTCGGCAACCCGTCTTCGGAGGAGGCGACGGTGGACGTCCAGCAGGTCCTGGGCGGCGCGCCGGGCTCGCAGGTAGTCCTGTACGACACGCCCGACCTGAGCGACCAGTCGCTGATCTCGGGCTACACCGCCATCGTCAACGACAACACTGCCGACGTGGTGTCCCTGTCGTTCGGCCAGTGCGAGCAGTACTACACCGCCGCCTACAACAACGGCGTGGACCAGACGGCGATCCTCGGCACTTACATGGAACTGTTCAAGCAGGGCAACGCGCAGGGCATCACCTTCATCGCCGCGTCGGGCGACGCTGGCGGCAGCGCCTGCATCACGCCGGGCTACTTCTCCGGGCAGGCCGGGCAGTTCGTCACCGGGGTAGCCGAGCCGGCAGCTGACCCGGACGTCACCGCGGTGGGCGGCACCAACCTCGTCACCGCCTCGACGTCCACCAGCCCCGGATCGAACTACCAGCAGGAGAACGCGTGGTCCGATCCCGAGGTCGATTTCGACCCCTTCGCCATGGGCGTCAACGTGTCCGGCGGCGTCTGGGGTGCCGGCGGCGGGATCTCCTCCTTGTACTTCAAGCCGTCCTACCAGTCCCTGGTGAACACCGGCTCGTCCTTGTTCCGAACCGTCCCCGACGTGAGCATGCAGATGGGCGGCTGCCCGGACGTCGCGATGGCGCCGTGCAACGGCGGTAACCTGCCCAGCGACGGCTCGGGCAACACCGACCGCTCCTATGTCAACGTGGTCTTCAACAACACCTGGGACAGCATCATCGGCACCAGCGCCGCAGCACCCGAGATGGCCAGCGCGGTCGCGCTGCTCGTCGAGACCCATGGTCGTCAGGGCAACCTGAACCCCTACCTCTACACGCTCGCGCACGATCAGGCTGCCGGCGGCCTCGACGCCTTCCACCAGTCCATTCCGGGCTTCGATGGCGTCACCGCCAACAGCGGCAGCTACACCTTCACCACCGGCAACGGCTCACCGCTGGTGGCGGCCATGATCGGCCTGCCGCAGGCGCCGCTGGCGGGCACGCCGGGAACCGCGACCAACCCTTGATGCCAAGGTGCCGCCGGCGAAGCTCCGCCGGCGGCACCGTGTATCGGACCGGCGACTCCTGCCTTCTTCAGCCACTGGTAAGGAGTCGGAACGATACTCGCAGCACCTGAGGATGTTTGCCGTGTCGCTGCGCACTACCGGTCATCATGCCGCCCTGGTCTGACTGCCTGATATCGCGGTGGCGTGCTGCCGTTCTCGCCTGCCTGCTTCTGGCCCTGGCAGTTCCGGACGCCAGGGCGCAATTCGCCCGATTCGAGAACTACGCGGACGACCGCGGCCTCGGGAATACGTCGGTGTCCGCCCTGGCGCAGGACGCGGATGGCTACATCCTGCTGGGCACCGAGGCGGGCCTCTACCGCTACGACGGTTCGAGGATCACGCCCTACGACGTTTCAGTCGGTCTGCCGCCGGGTGCCTGGATCAGGAAGATCATGGTCGACCGGGCCGCCCGGATCTGGGTCGTCACCAGCGACGACATCTATGTCCGCTATGGCCAGCGCTTCAGCAAGGTCGACGTCGGCGCGGCGCTCGATATCAGGTCGCCCCACCTCGTCACGCTCATAGACGATAGCATCATCGTCGCCAATAATGGCCGCTTCCTGCGTGCAGCCGTCGGGCCACAAGCCGTAGGTGCCTTCCAGCCCTTGTTCAACCAGGCGATGCTGGCCGCGACGCCCGGCCTGGAGCAGGCTAGGTTCGTCGTCCCGGACGATGACGGCGCACTCCTGGTCGGGTGCGGGCAGGCGGTGTGCCGCGTGAAGGACGGGCGGATCACTCCCTATGATGCGGCGGCCGGGCTGCCTCCGGATGTCTGGCGCGCCGCGATCCGGACACGGGACGGCACGCTTTGGATACGCAGCGTCGGGCATCTGGCCTGGCGCCGGCCGCATAACCGGTCCTTCGAAGTGGTGACGATTCCGGACGGGCATGGCCAGTCCTATGGCAGGATCCCCAGTTACCTGGATCTGGTGGCCGACCATCGCGGCGGCATCGTCACCCAGGGCGGCGACAGCCTACTCGACTGGAATGGAACGCGGTGGCGCAGCTACGGGCATCATGAAGGCGGATTGTCGGCGACTCCCATCGAGGCCCTGCTGTTCGACCGCGAGGGCTCGCTCTGGATCGGCAGCATGGGTCACGGCGCGTTCCGGAGCATAGGGCTCGGCAACTGGGAACACTGGACGGCGGATGATGGCCTGCCGAGCGATCTGATCTGGGGCATGACGCGGCTGCGGAATGGGCAGTTCTGGGTCGCGACCTTCGGCGACACGGTGGCGCTCGGCAACAGGACAGGCAGCATCGCCGGCGGAAGCGCCAGTGTGGAAGCAAGCCGGAACGGCAGGCTCTGGACCGCCCCGCCCGACGCGCCCCTGGTCCGTCTCGATCCTGCCGCCAACCACCTGGAGCGGTTTCCGTTTTTCGGCCATGTGCTGACTACGCTGGTGGATCGCGATGACCGCCTCTGGCTGTGCTCGCCCAGAGGCCTCTACGTCGTTGCCGACGCCGACGCCCCTGCCCCGGCCGTGCATGCCGACCTGGCACTCTCCCACGCCACGTTCCAGGTGGCGCCCGATCCCTCTGGTGCGATCTGGGCGCTCACCAGCGACGGGTTGTTCCGGCGCGACGCGACCGGCCGCTTCAGCCTGGTGGCGGCGGCCGTGCTGCCGGACGGGCAGAGCGGCGGCATGGCGTTCACCCCGACCGGCGACCTCTGGGTGTTCACCGAGAGTGGCGGCGTGCTGCGGTTCCGCCCCACTCCGGGCGGTCTCGAACGGCTGTCTTCCGTCACCGCACCGGTGCTCGGCTCGAACGACATCCTGTTCCTGCACCGCGACCGTCGCGGCTGGATGTGGGTGGGAACCGATCACGGGATCGACATGTTCGACGGGCGGTCCTGGCGCCGTTTCGACAAGGTGGACGGCCTGGTCAGCAACGACATGGACCAGTGGGCCATCTACGAGGACGAGGACGGCTCGATGTGGTTCGGGACCAGCCACGGGCTGAGCCACCTGCTCGATCCCGCGCGTCCGCCACCGGCGACCACCCTGCATCCGCTCGTCACCGGGATCTCGATCGGCCGCCGGACCCTGTCCCCGTCGCCGTCGATCCGGATCGACGGAAGCTCGGCGTCGCTGGTGGTCCGCTTCGTGGACCTGGATTATGCCCGGGGCAACGTCGCGTTCCGCTACCGGCTGCGCGGGCTGGATACCGGCTGGAACGACACCATGGGGCATGACGTCCGCTATGCCGGCCTGCCTGCCGGCGAGTTCCGGTTCGAGCTGGTCGCGGTGGACGCCGTGCATGGCCAGGTGTCCGCCCCGGTCGGCTTCACCATCCACATCCGTGCGCCCTGGTGGCGGCGGGTATGGTTCTACGGGCTGTGCGCGCTGCTGGCGGCAGCCGTCCTGGCCGCAGCCTGGCAGGTGCGGGTGAGGCTGCTGCTCGGGCGGCAGCGCCGCCTGGAGGAAATGGTGGGCGCCCGCACCGCGGAGATCGAGCAGGCGAGGAGCGAACTCCAGCGGCTCGCCATGTCAGACGCCCTGACCGGTCTGCCGAACCGGCGCGCGATCATGGGCGCGCTGGACGAGGCGGTCGCCAAGGCGTCGCGGACCGAAACGGCGCTCGCCGTGCTTCTCTGCGACATCGACCACTTCAAGTCGATCAACGACCGCTTCGGCCACCTAGCGGGCGACAAGGTGCTCGCCGCGTTCGGTGGCAGGCTGAGCGCGGTCATCGAGCCGGGCGAGACGGCCGGACGCTACGGCGGCGAGGAGTTCCTCGTCGTTCTTCCCGGGGCACCGGATCTGGTGATGGAACGCGTCGCCGCGATCCGGTCCGCCATCACCGACACGGCCTACCAGTTTGGCGACGGGAGCCGCATTGTCACCTCGAGCGGAGGCATCGCGTTCCTGCGGCCCAGCGATACCACGGTGACGCTGGTCGCCCGGGCGGACATCGCCCTCTACGCAGCGAAGGAGAACGGACGGAACCGGATCGAGACGGAACAGCCGGACGCCGGACCGTCGTCGCCGCACGCGGCGCCGGCCACGTCCACCACCGATCGCCGGCGCGGTTCCAGGTCCGCATTCGCCAGCGATCCGGAGGGGCCGGACCCGGCCCTGCGCGACCTGGAGCACGACCTGCGCACGGCGCTGGCCGAGGAACAGTTCGTCCTGCACTACCAGCCCGTGGTCGACGTCGAGCGGGACGTGGTCACGTCGTGCGAGGCGCTGCTGCGCTGGCGGTCGCCGACGCGGGGCAACGTTCCCCCCGGCGACTTCATCCCCTTTGCCGAGACGGTGGGGCTGATGCCCGAGATCGGCGACTGGGTGCTGCGCGCCGCCTGCCGGGAAGCCGCGGGATGGCCGGAGGCGATGAAGGTGTCGGTCAACCTGTCGCCGTCGCAGTTCCACCTGCCGGACCTGGTGCAGAGGATCGTGAGCATCTTGGCGGAAACCGGCCTGAAGCCGGGCCGGCTGGAACTCGAGGTGACGGAAACGGCGATGATCGTCGACACGGCGGCAGCCACGTCCATGCTCGAACAGCTCAGGGCGCTCGGCATCAGCATCGCGCTGGACGATTTCGGCACCGGCTACTCGTCGTTGAGCTTCCTGCGCACCTTGCCGTTCAACCGGATCAAGATCGACAAGTCGTTCGTGCAGGAGCTCGGGATGAAGCCCGAAGCGACCGCGATCGTGCGCGCCATCGCCGGCCTGTGCGACAGCCTCGATGCCGCCGTCACCGCGGAAGGGGTCGAGTCCGACTACCAGATCGAGCTGCTTCGCGAGCTGGGATGCCTGGAGATCCAGGGGTACCGGATCAGCCGTCCCTGCCCTCCGTACGAGCTGCGTGTGTGGATGGAGGCATTTGCCATAAGTCATATCCCCGCTCCCACATCCTGCAAGCAGGATGTGGGAGCGGCACGAAGCGAAGCATGACCGAACGACCATGCGCGATTGGTGTCAGCGGATGCCGGCGTCGATCAGCGTGGTGACGGTGTCGATCGTCTTGCTGGTGACCACGCCGGCGCCGGTATTCAGCGTAAGGCCGGGCATCTTGTACTGTGCCGACATCACGCATTGCAGCACGGGCATGAAGCCTTGCAGGTAGAGCAGCTGGTCGAGCGTCACCTGGACGTAGCCCGACTTCAGCCCGTCCACCGTCGCAGGCGCCAAGTCGATGCCGCCCACCGTCACCTGCCCCGGCGCCTTGCCGGCCTTCTTCAGGACCTGCTCCATCTGCCCAGTCATCACACCGTGCTGGGTGCCGATCGCCTTGAGCTGCGGATGCGACTGCACGTAGGCGGCGAGGATCGGGATCGCCAGGGTCGGGTCGGAGTTGGCTTCCGGCGAGATCTCCAGCCGGTCGACCTTGAGGCCGGCCTTTTCCAGCGTGTCGGCCAGGCCCTTCTCGGACTGGCCGCGCTCGGCCTGCGAAAACACGCCGTAGACCATCGCCTGGTCACCGGACTTGAGGTTGCCTGCCTTGATCATCTGCTGCGCGGTGAGGCTGCCGCCCTCGTGGAGGTCGACGCCGGCATAGCCGAAACCGCGCGGACCGAACTCCTGCTGCAGCGGCGTCAGCGGCGAGTTGCCGTCGGTGACGACGATCCCCTGGCTGGTGGCCTGCCTGACCAGGTCGTGGAAGGCGTCGGCACCCGGATGGCCCATGATCACGATGCAGGACGGGCGGGCGGCGAGCGCCTGCTTGAACTGGTCGATCATGGTTTCGGGGGCCCAGCCGGCATACTGCTCGTTGAGCTTCGCCACGCCCAGGGCATGGGCGGCAGCTTCCGCGCCGTTGGTGCGTGCGAGGGTCGATCCGTCGCCGGCATTGCCGCCCATCTGCATGTAGATGGTGATGCCGTTGCCGGGCAGCCCGGCGGCGAGGACATGGGCCGGGGAAATGGCCGTGCCCGAAAGCAGCACCGCACACGCGAACGCAGCCTGTTTGAACGTCATTGGATCCTCCAGAGGTCGTTTCTTGGTTTCTGGTCGGGGTGGACGCAGCGGGTCGCGGGATCCCGTTTCAAGGGCGCGACCCGCCCGGTGCGTGGGGACCGGGAACTGCTGCCCTGCCGCCAGGACTGCGGGCGAGGCCGAAGCGGCCGAGCAGCGCCTGCCGCCGCGCCGGCTCGTCGGCCAGCAGGTAGAACACGATCGCCACCAGGAAGATCAGGCCCTGCACCGTGCGCACCCAGGCGCCGGTCAGGCCGGAAGCGACCAGGCCCGCTTCCAGCATGCCCATGATGAGCGCGCCGAAGATGGTGCCGACGATCGTGGCGCGGCCGCCCAGGATGGAGGTGCCGCCGATCAGCACCGCGGCGATCGCGGTGAGCAGGTAGCCGGATCCCTGGTCGCCGAAATAGTTGCGGTTCTCCAGCGTCAGCATCACCGCCGCCACGCCGCCGCAGGTGCCCATCAGCGTGAACAGCCGGACCTTCTCGCGCGCGACCGGGATGCCGACCACGCGTGCGACGTCGTTGCTGTCGCCGAGGAACAGCACGTGCTCGCCGAAGCGGTGGCGGTTCAGGACGAACCACAGGAACAGCACGATCGCGGCGGTCCAGACCGCCTCCATCGACACCTGGGTATACCAGCGGAGCGGATCGTTGCCGCCCAGCCTGCCATCCACCATCCGCCATATCCAGCTGTCCTCGACGCCGCGCAGCGCGTAGGAGCGTCCGCCGGACAGCACCGTCGCCATGCCGGCCCAGAAGAACTGGGTGCCGAGTGTCGCGATGAAGGACGGGATGCCGACGCGCGCGATCAGCTGGCCGTTGACCCAGCCGACGAGGCTGCCGGACAGCACGGCGATGACGGCAGCGAGCCAGCCCAGGTCGTACTGCTTGAACAGGACAGCGAACACGAAGCCCGAGAACGCGATGATCGACGGGAAGCTCAGGTCGATCTCGCCGGCGGCGATCACGAAGGTGAGGCCGATCGCCAGCACCACCAGCGGCGGAAGCGTCGACAGGAACGTCATGTAGATGTTCGGTGCCAGAAACACGAGCGGCGCCATGACCATGAACATCGCCAGCATCAGCGCGAACACGATGATGATCGGCAGCCCCTCGATGCGCGCGAACAGGCTCCTTGGCTGCGGGCGGGGCATCAATGCTGGCTCTTCTGCAGGTCGATCAGGTACTCGGTGAGTTCCGGCACCGTCATGTCGCGCGGCGCGATGTCGGCAACGATGGCGCCGCGGTCCAGGACCACCAGCCGGTCTGCGACCTCGTGCACGTGCGCCAGGTTGTGCTCGATGTACACGCAGGCCCGGCCGGACGACTTGATCAGGCGCACGAAGTCGAGGACCTTGCGCACCTCCTTCACCGCCAGCGCCACCGTCGGCTCGTCGAGCACGATCAGGTCGGCGTTGAAATGCATGGCGCGCCCGATCGCGATGCCCTGTCGCTCGCCGCCGGACAGGTTCTTGACCGTGGCGTCGACACCGATGCCGACGCCGCGGAAGCCGATGGTTTCCTCGAGAATCTGCTGCGCCACCGCCTTCTGCCGCTTCACATCGATGAAGCCGAAGCGGTTGGTGATCTGACGCCCGACGAAGAAGTTGCGCCAGAGCGGCTGCTTCTCGCCGAGCGACTTGTCCTGGTACACGGTCTCGATCGACAGGTCGTGCGCCATGGCGACCGAGTAGTTGGCGAGGTCCACCGGCTTGTCGCGCACGAAGATTCGGCCCGAGCTCGGCGCGTAGACGCCGGTCATGGTCTTGATCAGGGTCGACTTGCCCGCGCCGTTGTCGCCGATCAGCCCGACGATCTCGTTCCGCCCGATGCGCAGATCGATGTTCCGGAGCGCGTGGACGGCACCGAAGTACTTCTGGACCTTTTCCATCCGGACGATGTCGGCGAAGTCGCTTGTCGGTCGCGACGAGGACGGCACGGTAGCCCGGCTATCCTGTCCGGAGGAACGGACGGCGATATCGGCCATGACGTCTCCTGGGCGGCTCCGCCTGCTGGAACCGTTCCGCCCTCAACTGCATGAGTAACGACGCCGCGTCACGATCTTGTCAACCCTACCGCCGCCAGGAGCCCGGAACGATCGGCCGTCAGGCGACGTGCCGGATGGCAGGCGGTCCAACCGGGGTCCGCAGCAGGCCCATGGGTCATTCAAGGCATCTCGGTGTCAGTCTGTCGCGGAGGCGCCGCCGCGTCCGGTCCGGCGGGTCATTCCGCAGGCACCGCGTCCGCCGCCGGACCTGTGCGCAACCGGAGCCGGTCGAGCAGCAAGTAGACCGCGGGTGTGGTGTAGAGCGTCAACACCTGGCTGAAAATCAGGCCGCCGATGATCGAGATGCCGAGCGGCTGGCGCAGCTCCGAGCCGTCGCCGGCCGACAGCACCAGCGGCAGGGCCCCGAGCAGGGCCGCCGACGTGGTCATGACGATCGGCCGGAACCGCATCATGCAGGCCTCGAAGATGGCGTCGCGGCTCGACGCCCCGTGGCTGCGCTCGGCGTCGAGCGCGAAGTCGATCATCAGGATCGCGTTCTTCTTCACGATGCCGATCAGCAGGATCACGCCGATCACGGTGATCAGCGAGAACTCGGTGTGCAGCAGGATCAGCGCCAGCACCGCGCCGACCCCGGCGGAGGGCAGCGTCGACAGGATCGTCACCGGGTGCACGAAGCTCTCGTACAGCACGCCAAGCACGATGTACACCGCGAGCAGGGCCGCCCCGATCAGCAGGGGCTCGCTGTTCAGCGACTGCTGGAACACCTGCGCGGTGCCGGCGAAGCCGCCGACGATGTCGCCCGGCATGTGCAGGTCGGCCACCGCCCTGGCGATCGCCGCCTGGGCGGCGGAGAGCGAGCGCCCGGGCGCCAGGTTGAACGAGATCGTCACCGACACGAACTGGCTCTGGTGGTTCACCGACAACGCCGTGTGCCCACGCGCGAACCGCGCCACCGCGCCGAGCGGCACCATCGTCTCCGCACCGGTGCTGACCGCAGCACCCGACGAGGCGACACTGCTGCCGCTGGCGGCGATCGCGTTCTGCGCCGCGTTGCGCTGCGAGTTGTTGATGCCGTTGGCGCTCGCGCTGACCGAGGCGGCGCTGGTCGCGGTGACGGTGCCGGACGGGGCGTTGGTGGTGGCAGACCCGCTCGGCGTGCTGCCGGAAGTGCTGATCCAGATCCGGTTCAGCACGTCCGAGTTCTGCCAGTAGCGCGGCGCCACCTCCATGATGACGTGGTACTGGTTCAGCGCGTTGTAGATGGTCGACACCGACCGCTGCCCGAACGCGTCGTAGAGCGTGTTGTCGATCTGGGACACGTTCAGGCCGAGGCGCGACGCGGTGGCGCGGTCGATCGTCACCACCGATTCCAACCCGGCCTGCTGCTGGTCGGAGTTGACGTCGGTGAGGTCCGGGTTGCCCTGCAGCGCGCGCAGCAGCTTCGGTGCCCACTCGAACACCTCGGCCGTGTTGTCCGCCTGCAGCGTATACTGGTACGCCGCGTTGGTCTGCCGCCCGCCGACGCGCACGTCCTGCGCCGGCACCATGATCAGCCGTCCGGGCACGCCCGCCAGCGCCCGTCGCAGCCGCGTCGTCACCACGTCCAGGCTGTCTCGCGCGTTCTTCGGCTTCAGCGCCACGTAGACGTTGGCGGTGTTGGTCTGCGCCGTGGCGCCGCCGCCGCCGGCTCCGGTGGAGCCGACCACGTTCCGCACCGCCGGATCGCGCTGCACGATGGCCATCATCCGGGCCAGCTTCCGGCTCATCGCCTGGAACGAGATGTCCTGGTCGGCCTGCACCGCGCCGATCAGCCGGCCGTTGTCCTGGGTCGGGAAGAAGCCCTTCGGGATCACCACCAGCAGCCACACGTTGAGCGCGATCGTCCCCGCCAGCACCAGCAGCACCAGCGCGTTGTGCTCCAGCGTCCAGGCCAGCGTCCGGCCGTAGACGTCCAGCACGCGCTGCTCGATCGTCCGCCGCCCCGGCTCTCGCCGCGGCTTGGGCCGCAGCACCAGCGCGCACAGCATCGGCGTGGTGGTGAGCGACGTCACCAGCGACACCACGATCGCGGCCGACAGGGTCACCGCGAACTCGCGGAACAGCCGACCGACGATGCCGCCCATCAGCAGGATCGGCAGGAACACCGCGATCAGCGACAGCGTGATCGAGACGATGGTGAATCCCACCTCCGCGCTGCCCTTGAGCGCCGCCTCCCGCCGCGGCATCCCGCCCTCGATGTGGCGCGAGATGTTCTCCAGCACCACGATGGCGTCGTCGACCACGAAGCCGGTGGAGATGGTCAGCGCCATCAGCGACAGGTTGTCCAGGCTGAAGCCGGCCAGGTACATCACCCCGAACGTGCCGATCACCGAGACCGGCACCGACACCATCGGGATCAGGGTCGCGCGCAGGTCGCGCAGGAACAGCCACACCACCGCGGTCACCAGCACCACCGCGATCACCAGCGTGGTCTCGGTGTCGCGGAGCGAGCCGCGTATGCTCAGCGTGCTGTCGGAAGCGAAGTTGATGTCGATGCCCTGCGGCAGCGCCGCACGCAGCTTGGGGATCGACGCCTTCACCGCGTCCACCGTCTGGATCACGTTGGCGCCCGGCTGCTTGAACACGATCACCAGCACCGCCGGCTTGCCGTTGGCGAGCCCGAGGTTGCGCAGGTCCTGCACGCTGTCGCTGACCGTGGCGATGTCGGTGAGGTGCACCGCGTGGCCGTTGCGATAGGCGATCACCAGCGGCCGGTAGTCGTCGGCGTGGCTGGCCTGGTCGTTGGTGTAGATCTGCAGCCGCTGCCGGCCGAGGTCCAGCACGCCCTTCGGCGTGTCCGCGTTGGCCGATGCAAGTGCCGCGCGCACGTCCTCCAGGCCGATGCCGTACTTGAACAGCGCATACGGATCGAGCTCGACCCGCACCGCCGGAAGGGCAGCGCCGCTGATGATCACCTGGCCAACGCCGGAAAGCTGCGAGAGCTGCTGCTGCAGCACCGTGCTGGCGGCATCGTAGATCTGCCCGCGCGTCAGTGTCGCCGAGGTGAGCGACACGATCAGCACCGGCGCGTCGGCCGGGTTGACCTTGCGGTAGACAGGGTTGCTCAGGAGGTTGGTCGGCAGGTCGGCCCGCGCCGCGTTGATCGCCGCCTCGACGTCGCGGGCGGCGCCGTCGATGTTGCGGTCCAGCCCGAACTGCAGGTTGATCCGGGTCTGCCCGACCTGGCTCTGCGACGTCATCTCGGTCAGGTCGGCGATCTGCCCCAGGTGCCGCTCCAGGGGTCCCGCGAGGCTGGTCGCCACCGTGTCCGGGTCTGCACCGGGCAGCTGCGCCTGCACCGAGATGGTCGGGAAGTCCACCTCGGGGAGCGAGGCCACCGGCAGCTGGAAGAAGCCGAGCACGCCTGCGAACAGGATCGCCAGGGTCAGCAGGGTGGTGGCGATCGGCCGGGCGATGAACGGGGCGGAGATGTTCATTCCGCAGGCGCGGCGTCGCCGGCTTCACGGTTGGCGCCGCGTCCGGTCAGCCGCACCGCGACCCGGTCGAACGCCAGGTAGATCACCGGGGTGGTGAACAGGGTCAGCACCTGGCTCACCAGCAGCCCGCCGACGATGGCGATGCCCAGCGGCTGACGCAGCTCGGAGCCGGAGCCGCTGCCCAGCATCAGCGGCACGGCGCCGAGCACGGCAGCCAGCGTGGTCATCAGGATCGGCCGGAACCGGAGCAGGCAGGCCTGGAAGATCGCCTCGCGCGGCGACTTGTTCTCGGTGCGCTCGGCCGCCAGGGCGAAGTCGATCATCATGATCGCGTTCTTCTTGACGATGCCGATCAGCAGGATGATGCCGATCACCGCGATGATGTCGAGCTGGTGCCCGGTCAGGTCGAGCGCCACCAGCGCGCCGACGCCGGCGGAGGGCAGCGTGGACAGGATCGTCAGCGGGTGGACGAAGCTCTCGTAGAGCACACCCAGCACGATGTAGACCGCGACCATCGCGGCGGCGATCAGCAGCAGCTCGTTGGACAGGGAGGCCTGGAACGCCGACAGCGAGCCCTGGAACGCAGTGGTGAAGCTGTCCGGCAGCCCGATCTGCTTCTCCGCGTCGCCGATCGCCGCCACCGCCTTGTCCAGCGAGGTGCCGGGCTGGAGGTTGAACGAGATCGACACCGACGGGAACTGTCCGAGATGCTCGATCTGCAGCGGATCGTTGCGCACCGCGATGTGCACCACGGCCGAGAGCGGCACCTGGCCCAGGGCGCCGGTGGTGGGGGTGGCGACCGTGGCGGCGGTGCTGGCGGAGGCGGAGGGCAGGTAGATCCCGTCGAGCGCCTGCTGCAGCGAGCGCGCCTGGCCGGTGTCGGCCTGCAGGATCACGCGGTACTGGTTGGACTGGGTGTAGAGCGTGGAGGCGATGCGCTGGCCGAACGCGTCGTACAGGGCGTTGTCGATGGTGGCCGGCGTGATGCCGAACCGCGCCGCCGTCGGCCGGTCGATCACCAGGTCCAGCGCCCGGCCGTTGGTGTTCATGTCGCTGGTCACTGCCGTGAAGCCCGGCATCTGCCCGAGCCGCTCGACCAGCCTCGGCACCCATTGCGTGAACAGCGTGCCGGTCGGGTTTTCCAGGAAGAAGTGGTACTGCGCCCGCCCCACGGTGGAGTCGATGGTCAGGTTCTGCACCGGCTGCATCGACAGGGTGATGCCGGGCACACGGCGCAGCCGGTCGTCCAGCCGCGCGATCACCGCGGTGGCGGACGGGCGTTGCCCGCGGGCCTTGAGGGTGATCAGGACCCGGCCGCTGTTCAGCGTGGTGTTGGTGCCGTCGACGCCGATGAAGGAGGACAGGCCCTGCACCGCGGGGTCCTGCAGGATCGCGTCCGCCATCGCCTGCTGCCGCGCCGCCATGGCGCCGAACGAGATGTCCTGCGCCGCCTCCGAGATGCCCTGGATCGCGCCCGTGTCCTGGACCGGGAAGAAGCCCTTCGGGATCGCGCTGTAGAGGGCCACCGTGGCCACCAGCGTGAGCAGCGCCACCAGCAGGGTCAGGGCCTGGTGGTCGAGCACCACGGCGAGGGAGCGCCCGTAGCCGGCGACGATCCGGTCGAAGCCGCGCTCGGCGGCGAGGTCGATCCGGTAGCGCTTGTCTGCCGGGCGGTGGCGCACCAGCAGCGCGCACATCATCGGCACCAGGGTCAGGGACACCACCGCCGAGATCACGATCGTCACCGCCAGCGTCACCGCGAACTCGCGGAACAGCCGCCCGACCACGTCGCCCATGAACAGCAGCGGGATCAGCACCGCGATCAGCGACACCGTCAGCGAGATGATGGTGAAGCCGATCTCCTCGGAGCCGTTCAGCGCCGCCTCCAGCGGCGCCTCGCCGTCCTCGACGTGGCGGGCGATGTTCTCGATCATGACGATGGCATCGTCGACCACGAAACCGGTGGAGATGGTCAGGGCCATCAGTGACAGGTTGTCGAGCGAGAAGCCCAGCAGGTACATCACACCCAGCGTGCCGACCAGCGACAGCGGCACCGACAGCGACGGGATCAGCGTCGCCGGCAGGGTGCGCAGGAACAGGAAGATCACCAGCACGACGAGCACGACCGCGAGCCCCAGCTCGAACTCGACGTCGTTCACCGAGGCCTGGATCGGCGTGGTCTGGTTGCTGAGCACCGCCACGTCGACCGAGGGTGGCAGCGTCGCCCGCATCTGCGGCAGCCGGCGCAGGATGTTGCGCACCACGGCGATCACGTTGGAGCCCGGCTGGCGCTGGATGTTCAGGATCACCGCAGGCGTCCGGCCGGACCAGGCGGCGAGCTGGTTGTTCTCGGCGCCGTTGATGATGGTGGCGACGTCGCCAAGACGCACCGCGCGGCCGTTCCTGTAGGCGACGATCAGGTCGCGGTAGCCGTCCGCGTCGGTGATCTGGTCGTTGTCGTTGATGGTGCTGCTCTGCGCGGCCCCGTCGAAGCTGCCCTTGGGCGTGTCGGTGTTCTGGTTGCCGATGATGGTGCGTATGTCGTCGATCGCCAGCCCGTACGACGACAGCGCGCGCGGGTTGATCACCACGCGCACCGCCGGCCGGTTGCCGCCGCTGATCGACACCAGGCCGACCCCCGGCTGCTGGCTGATCTTCTGCGCCAAGCGCACGTCGGCCAGGTCTTCGACCTGCGTCAGGCTCAGGGTGCGGCTGGTCAGCGCCAGCGTCAGCACCGGGGTGTCGGCGGGGTTGACCTTGTTGTAGATCGGCGGCGCCGGCAGGTCCGACGGCAGCAGGCTGGTGGCCGCGTTGATCGCCGCCTGCACCTCCTGCTCGGCCACGTCCAGGCTGAGGCTCAGCGTGAACTGCAGCGTGATCACCGAGGCGCCGCCGGACGAGATCGACGACATCTGGCCCAGGCCCGGCATCTCGCCGAACTGCCGCTCCAGCGGCGCCGTGACCGATGTGGTCATCACCTCCGGGCTGGCGCCGGGCAGGAAGGTCTGCACCTGGATGGTCGGATAGTCGACCTCCGGCAGCGCCGAGATCGGCAGGAAGCCGTAGGCGATGATGCCCACCAGCAGGATCGCCGCCATCAGCAGCGTGGTCGCCACCGGTCGCAGGATGAACAGGCGCGACGGACTCATGGGCAGCCCAGGTGGCGGCTCAGCGGGCCGGAGCGGCGGGCCGGATGCGGTGTCCCTTCCCCGGCATCGCCACCACGATCCGGCTGCCGTCGCGCAGCCGGTCCAGCCCGTCGGTCACCACCTTGTCGCCCGGATGCAGACCCTGCGTGATCTGCACCCGGTCGCCCTCGGCCGGCCCGGTCTTGACCACCTGCACCGCGGCGGTGCCGTTCGGCTTCGCCACGTAGACGAAGTCGCCGGGCGCTCCGTGCTGCACCGCCGCCTGCGGCGCCACCACCACCCCGGTCAGGGTCTGCAGCAGCAGGTGGGCGTTGACGAACTGCTGCGGGAACAGGGCATTGTCGGCATTCGGGAAGATGGCGCGCAGCTCGACGGTGCCGGTGGTGTTGTCGATCTGGTTGTCGGTGGTGGCGAGCGTGCCGGTGGCGATCAGCTTGGCGTCCGCCCGATCGTAGGCCATCACGGGCAGGGTCCGCCCCTGCATCTGCGCCTGCACCGCGTCGACGTCGTCCTCCGGCAGGGTGAACAGCACCGAGATCGGCTGCAGCTGCGTCACCACGAACAGCCCCGTGGTGTCGCTGGTCTGCACGTAGTTGCCGGGATCGACCAGCCGTATGCCGACGCGCCCGTCCACCGGCGAGACGATGTGGCAGTAGGCGAGGTTCAGCCGGGCGTTGTCGATCGCCCCCTGGTCGGTGACGACGGTGCCCTGGTACTGCTTGATCAGGAACAGCTCGTCCTGCGCCTGCTGCTGCGCGATGCTGTTCTGCCGGCTGAGCAGCTGGTAGCGCGCGCTGTCGGCCTGCGCCTGGGCGAGCAGGCCCTGGTCGTGCGCCAGGGTGCCCTGCGCCTGCTCCAGCGCCACCAGGTAGGGCCTGGGGTCGATCTGCGCCAGGAACTGGTTCCTGTGCACCAGCTGGCCCTCGGTGAAGCCGAGCGACTGCAGCTGGCCGTTGATCTGCGTCCTGACGGTGACGGTGTCGAGCGGCGTCACGGTGCCCAGCCCGGTGAGGGTGACGTGGATGTCGCCGGTCCCGATCGTCGCCACCGACACCGATTGCGGCGGAGCACCGGCGGCGCGACCGGCCGGCTTGGCGCCGTGGCGGGCGCCCAGCAGCCGCCAGCCCAGCAGGGCGACGAGTCCCACCAGCACGAGGCCGGCCAGCACCAGCCAGAGCCGACGCGAGCGGCCTGCGGTCCTGGTCGGCCTGCTGCGCGTCAGCGGGTAGGCTTCGAGCGGCTGGTCAGGCGTGGCACGGCTCCGGCGTCGACAGGGTTTGCATTACGATAGCGACATGACCTAGTCGATCCCGGCCGATCCTGCCAATCGGCTTTCGGCGACCCCTGCGGCCTTCGACAGGCACCAAGCAGCGTGAAGGGCCGGTGGTCCCTGGTCTGTCAAGAAGCAGGAAACGCGTTGCCACACAAGGGTTGGTTCCCGCGCAGCGATTACTTGACGGAGTTTGACTTATTGTAACCGTTGCGCCTCCGCTTATAAAAGACCCTGGTACGACTACTTCGGTTTTTTCCGCATCCTGCTGGACGAAAGGGGCCGATGGGAAGCGGTCGTTCCGCTCGAGTGGGCTTCACAAAGGAAAGCGGATACGAACGTCCGCAAATTCACCCGCAGCGCAGCGCATGTTGCTATACATGGCCATGCTCTCACCCTCGCCTCTTCGCATTGCCGTTCTCGGCGCCGGGAAGATCGGCAGCACGTTCGCATTCCAGCTGTTCCAGGCTGGCCACGATGTCACGGTCGTTGCACGGCCGAACTCCATCCGTCTGGAACAGCTGCAACGCGACGGCGGCATCATCAAGATCAGGGGCGAGCGGGCAAACGTCCGAGTGACCGACGTGCTCGACGAGCAGATACCCTACGACCTCGTGATCGTTACGCTGCTGGCGCATCAGGCCGAGGCGGTCCTTCCGGGCCTGCGGCGCAGCGCGGCCGGATGCATCCAGTTCATGTTCAACACCTTCGGTCCGGAGCGCCTGCAGGAGGCGGTCGGCGTTGCGCGCTGTTCCTTCGGCATGCCGTTCGTCCAGGCCACGCTGGACGGGGACGGCAGGCTGAAGGCCACCATCGGTGTTGCCGGTCAGAAGACCATCATGGACCGGCAACGCTGGGTCGACGTGTTCAACGCCGCCGGATTGCCTGCCGCCGTCGAACGCGACATGCCCCTCTGGCTTCGCTGTCACGTTCCGCTCTGTGTCGCGTTCGAGAGCGTGTCGGTTGCCGGCAAGCGGCGCGGAGGCGGCGCGTCATGGGGAGAAGCGGTCGTCCTGGCGCGCGGTATCCATGCGGGCCTCGTGCTCATCGAGAAGCTCGGGCATTCCGTCCATCCCAGGGGAAAAAAGCTCATCAACGGCTGCCCAACGTGGGTGTTGGCGGCGATGCTCTGGTCCATGTCGCGGGTCCGGTCGTTCCGCGAGCTGCTGGCAACGGGAGAAGCCGAATGCCGCGCCCTGGTGGATGCCATGGTGGCTGCTGCGTCGCTTGCCGACCAGGCTGTCCTCGTGTCCGACCTCCAGGCGATGAAGCCGTCGTGGCGAGCTGTTCCAAGCAAGGGTGCCGTCCCTTCGTGAGGGACGAGCCTACACCACCGGCGTCGGCAGCGGGGCGTCGGCGAAGAACGCCTGAAGGTTGGCCAGCATAAGGTTGCCCATCGCCAGCCGGGTCTCGTGTGTGGCGCTGCCGACATGCGGCGCCAGCGACACGTTGGGCAGCGACAGCAGCGCCGTCGGCACGTGAGGCTCGTTGGCGAACACGTCGAATCCGGCGGCGCCGAGACGGCCCTCCGCCAGCGCCTCGACCAGGGCAGCCTCGTCGATGATCGAGCCGCGCGCGACGTTCACCAGCACGCCCTGCGGCCCGAGTGCCTCCAGCACCGCGCGGTCGACCAGGTTGCGAGTAGCGACGGACGCGGAGGTCGCCACGAACAGCACGTCGGAGGCGGCGGCGAGGGTCAGGATGTCGTCATGGTACTCGTGCGGCGTTTCCTTCCGGTTCGGTCCGGTATAGGCGATGCTGCCGCCGAAGCCGGACAACCGCAGTGCGATCGCCTGGCCGATCCGGCCGAGCCCGATGATGCCGTAGCGCAGGCCGGAGGCGCGGCGCGCCAGTGCCGGCTGCGCGCCCGGCCACAGCCCGTCGCGCACGTGGCGCTCCGCCGCCGGCAGGCCGCGCATCACGTTCAGCATCAGCGCGATGGCGAGGTCGGCGACGTCGTCGGTGAGCACGTCGGGGGTGTTGCTGACGCGGACGCCGAGGCGCTGCATCGCGGGAAGGTCGACCCGGTCGTAGCCGACGCCGTTGATGGCGACGATGCCGAGTGCCGGCAGCCGCTCGGCGAGTGCTGTCTCGATGCCCAGATGGCCGCCGGTCACGACGGCGCGGATCGCGTCGGCGTGGTGCGCCAGAAGTCTTTCCTGATCGAGCGGCTCCGGCCAGCGCACGACGTCGTAGGTCGCGTCCAGGATCGCCTGGGTGTGGGCAAGCACCGGGCAGAGCTGCAGCAGCGTGATACCCATGTCGCGTATCCTCACAAGACCGACAGCACGCCGCCGTCGACGTAGATGACCTGGCCGTTGACGAAGTCCGAGGCGGCGGAGGCGAGGAATACCGCGGTGCCGGCGAGTTCCTCCACCCTGCCCCAGCGTCCGGCGGGGGTGCGCCGGCACAGCCAGGCGTCGAACACCGGATCCTCGCGCAAGGGCCGGTTGAGCTCGGTCTCGAAATAGCCCGGGCCGATGGCGTTGATCTGCAGGCCGTGCCGCGCCCAGTCGGCGCACATGCCGCGCGTCAGCATCTTCACGGCACCCTTGGACGCGGTGTAGGGGGCGATGGTCGGACGCGCCGCCTCGCTCTGCAGGCTGGCGATGTTGATGATCTTGCCGCGGCCTCGCGGGATCATCCGCTTCGCCACCGCCTGGCCGACGAAGAACACGCTGTCGAGGTTGGTGCGCATGACCTCGCGCCAGGTTTCCACCGGAAACTCTTCCAGGGTCATGCGCCGCTGGATGCCGGCGTTGTTGACCAGGATGTCGATCGCGCCGGCTTGGCGCTCGATGCGGTCGATCCCCGCTTCCACCGCGTCGGGATCTGTCACGTCGAACAGGCCGAGCCCGCCTTCGGGGGACCAGGCGGCGTCGCCGATGGCAGCGGCTGCGGCGTCAAGCCGTTCGGCGCCGCGTCCGTTCAGCACGATCCGGGCGCCCGCCGCTACCAACCCTTGCGCGATCGCGAAGCCGATGCCCTGGCTCGATCCGGTCACCAGGGCGAGGCGGCCGGACAGGTCGAACGCGTTGATGCCCATCCGCCGTTTCCACCCACCCGTTCGCCGGCAACGATGGAGCTTCCGTCGGCGGCGAGGAGGTGGCATAGCGATGTGAACGGTCACATTGCAAGAGCCGGCGTCCCAGACCGGCGGTGACGGGGAGGCGACATGCTCGCGGCAGTGCTGCACGGGGCGCACGACCTGCGCGTCGAACATCGGGACGAGCGTGATCTCGAACCGGGAGAAGCGCGTGTGCGCGTCGCGGCGGGCGGCATCTGCGGCTCGGATCTGTCGTACTTCAACAAGGGCGGCGTCGGCGACTTCCGGGTGCGCGAGCCGCTCACGCTGGGCCACGAGGTGTCGGGCACCGTGGTCGAGCTGGCAGCGTCGCCGGACTGGCCGGTGCCGGCTGCGGTCGCAGTCGGTACGCCGGTGGCGATCAACCCGAGCCGGCCCTGTTTGCATTGCCGGTACTGCCGCGCCGGGCGCGGCAACCTGTGCCGCAACATGCGCTTTCTCGGCAGTGCCGCGCTGACGCCGCACGTGCAGGGCGCGTTCTGCGAGCACGTCGTGGTGCGCGTCGATCAGTGCGTGCCGGTGCCCGAAGGGATGGAGTTCCGCGTGGCCGCCTGCGCCGAGCCGCTGGCGGTGGCGCTGCATGCGGTGTCGCGTGCCGGAATCCTGGTGGGGCGGCAGGTGCTGATCGCGGGCGCCGGGCCGATCGGGCTGCTCTGCCTCGCAGCCGCGCGCCATGCCGGGGCGGCGGCGGTCACGATCACCGACCTGTTCGACCAGCCGCTGGAGATCGCCCGGCGCATGGGGGCCGACGACGCGATCAACGTGCGGACGGATCCGGAGCGGCTGGAGCGGGCAGCGCAGGCGGTCGGCGGCTACGACGTGGCCATGGAGGCGACGGGTGCGGCGGCATCCGTGGCGGTGCTGCCGTCGCTGTGCTGCCCGGGCGGCCGCATCGTGCAGCTCGGCATGCTGCCGCCGGGCGCGGTGCCGCTGCCGGTCAACCTGCTGATGGCGCGCGAGATCGACCTGGTCGGCTCGTTCCGGTTCCACGGCGCGTTCGATGTCGCGGTCGAGGCCCTGGCCCGGGGCCGGATCGACGTGGCGCCGATCCTGTCGGCGAGCTTCGCCCTGGCCGATGCCAACGAGGCCTTCGTGCTGGCAGGCGACCGGACCCGGGCGATCAAGGTGCACCTGGCCATCGCCTGAACGCGGATCGGCATCGGGAGAACCTGGATGGGACAGACCGGCGCGCCGCTGCTGGAGTTCGAGGCGCTCACCAAGCGGTTCGGCGGCACGCTGGCGGTGGACGACGTGTCGCTGGCGCTCGGGTCCGGTGAGATCCTGGCGCTGCTGGGCGAGAACGGCGCCGGCAAGTCCACGGTGATCAAGATGCTGGCCGGCATCCACGTTCCGGACTCCGGCCGCATCCTGTTCCGCGGCCAGCACTACAACCATCTCCGCGCGAACAAGGGCGCTGGGCAGTCGATCGCCTTCATCCACCAGGATCTCGGCCTGATCGACTGGATGACGGTGGCGGAGAACATCGCGCTCGGCGTCGGCTACGCGCGCCGACGCGGCCTGATCTCCTGGGCCGGCTGCGGCAGACAGGCGATGGCGGTGCTGCAGACCATGAGCGCCGACATCGATCCGCAGGCGCGCATCATGCACCTGTCGCGCACCGAGCGGTCGCTGGTGGCGATCGGACGGGCGCTGGCGGCGCAGGCGGAGGTGCTGGTGCTGGACGAGCCGACCGCCAGCCTGCCGGCCGACGAGGTGGACCGGCTGCTGGGGGTGCTGCGCGACCTGCGCCGGACCGGGATCGGCATGATCTACGTGTCGCACCGGCTGGACGAGGTGTTCCGGGTCGCGGACCGGGTGGCGGTGCTGCGTGACGGCAGGCTGGTCGGCGTCAAGCGGGTGGCGGACACCGATCCGACCGACCTCGTCACCATGATCGTCGGCCGCCCGCCGGAGCAGCTGTTCCCGGAGCCGGGACCGTCCGGAGGGGAGGTCTGCCTCCGGCTGGAGGGCCTGGTGGCAGGCGGGGTCGGACCGGTCGACCTCGTCCTGCGACGCGGCGAGATGGTCGGGCTGGTGGGTCTGCGCGGCGCCGGACAGGACGCGGTCGGTCGGGCGCTGTTCGGCTGCCGGGCGGTGGAAGCCGGGCGCATGGTCCTGCACGAGGAGCCGTACCGGCCCGGTTCGGCCGCGGCCGCCATGGCGTCGGGCGTCGGGCTGGTCCCGGGCGACCGGGTGGCGGAAAGCCTCGGCATGCCGCTTTCGGTGCGCGAGAACCTGTTCCTCAACCCGTCGGCGCTCGGCCACGGCCTGCTCAGCCTGCGCTCGCCCGCCGGCGAGAACGCGGACTGCGTCGCTGCCGGCGCCCGCATGAGCCTGCGGCCGAACCAGCCCGGCCGGCCGGTGGAAACCCTGTCCGGCGGCAACCAGCAGAAGGTGGTGCTGGCGCGCTGGCTCGGCATCGCCACCCGGCTGCTGATCCTGGAGGAGCCCACCGCGGGGGTGGACGTCGGCGCCAAGGCGGAGATCTACGGCCTGCTGCGGGAGGCGCTGGCCGCCGGCCTGTCGATCGTCGTGGTCGCCACCGATTTCGAGGAGGTGGCCGCCATCTGCCACCGCGCCCTGGTGTTCAGCCAGGGGCGCGTCTGCGCCGAGCTCGGCCGTGAGGCGCTGTCGGTGGCGAGCCTGCTGCAGGCGGCCTCGGCCGGCGGCGTCCATCCCGCTCCGCCCGAGGCGTTGTCCGTCGTGCAAGGAGTCCAGGCATGAACTCGCTCAAGTCCACGGCGCTGGAGCCGGCGCCGGGCAGCTTGCGTGGCCTACCGATCGGCCGGCAGGTCGCGGGGCTGCTGCCGGTCTACGGCCTCGTGATCCTGGCGGTGCTGCTGGCGCTCCTGTTCTCGCTGATCCTGCCCGACACGTTTCCGACCTGGCTCAACGTCCGCTCCATCCTCAGCGACAAGGCGGTGGTGGCGATGCTGTCGCTGGCCGCCACCGTGCCGATGATGACCGGCAAGATCGACCTCACCGTCGGCTACGGCGTGGTGCTGTGGCACATCCTGGCGATCTCGCTGCAGGTGGGTGGCGTGCCGTGGCCGCTCGCGGTGCTGGTCGTGCTGGCGCTGGGCCTGGTGTTCGGGCTGCTCAACGGGCTGCTGGTCGAGGTGGCGCAGATCGACAGCTTCATCGCCACGCTCGGCACCGGCACCGTCACCTACGCGGTGGCGCTGTGGTGGACCGGCGGCCGGCAGGTGATCGGGCGGCTGCCGCACGCCTTCTTCGAGCTCGACATCGCACGCATCGGCGGCGTGCCGGTCCCGGCCTTCTACGTGGTCGGGCTGGCGGCGGTGCTGTGGGTGGTCTCGGTGTACACGCCGCTCGGTCGCTACCTGTATGCGATCGGTGCCAACCCGCGCGCGGCCGAGCTGAACGGCATCCCGACCCGGCGCTACGTCATGCTCGCCTTCATGGTGTCCGGGGTGATCACCGCGTTCGCCGGGGTGATCCTGGCGGCCCGGCTGCGCGTCGGCCAGGCCAGCGTCGGACTCGAGTTCCTGCTGCCGGCGCTGGTGGGGGCGTTTCTCGGTTCCACCACCATCACGCCGGGACGGGTCAACATCTGGGGCACGGTGGTTGGCGTGGTGATCCTGGCCATCGGCATCTCCGGCATCGAGCAGCTCGGCGGCGCCTTCTGGGTGGAGCCGGCCTTCAACGGCGCCACCCTGCTGATCGCGATCGGGTTGGCCGGCTGGACCGGACGCAGGCGGGTGATGGCGCGTGCGGTGCGCCCGCCCGGGCCTGCGCAAGGCGGACGCTGAACACCGACAGGTCTGCAAACAACGGCATCGCGCAAAGCGGGCCACAAACAGGGAAGCGGAACGATGAAACCAGGACTCTCGACCGGCGCCGGACTGGCGCTCCTGCTTGCCGGCACCGGCACGGCGGCAGCGCGGGACACGCTGTCGCAGGCGCAGGCGGTGATCGCGGCGGCGACCGCGCCTGCCTCGAAATGGGATGGGCCGACCACCGGCCCCAAGGCGGCTCCGGGCAAGACGGTGATCTACGTGGCGGCCGACCTGCGCAACGGCGGCATCCAGGAGGTCGGCGACGGGGTCAAGGAGGCAGGTCAGGCGATCGGCTGGACCGTGCGCGTGCTGGACGGACAGGGCAGCGTGTCGGGCATCCATTCCGCCTTCAGCCAGGCGGTGGCGCTGAAGCCGGACGGCATCGTGGTCGGCGGCTACGACGTGGTGCAGAACGCCGCCGACATCGAGCAGGCGGCGGCGGGCGGCATACGAATCGTCGCCTGGCATGGCGGCCCGAAGCCGGGGCCGATGGCGGAGTACCACGTCATCAGCAACATCGGCAGCGACAGCGCCCGCGTGGCGAAGGTCGCCGCCGACTACGCGATCGCGCAGAGCGGCGGCAAGGCGGGCGTGGTCATCTTCACCGACAGCGCCTACGCGATCGCGCTGGCCAAGGCGAAGATGATGCGCGACGAGATCCAGACCGTTCCGGGCTGCAGCGTGCTGTCGTTCGAGGACACGCCGCTCGCCGACACCTCGACCCGCATGTCGCAGCTCACCACCTCGCTGCTGCAGCGCTACGGCGCGAAGTGGACCTTCAGCCTGGCGATCAACGACCTGTACTACGACTTCATTGGGCCGCCCCTGATCTCGGCCGGAGGCGACGCGTCCGGGCCACCGGTCAACATCAGCGCAGGCGACGGCAGCAACTCCGCCTACGAGCGCATACGCGGGGGCCAGTTCCAGGCGGCCACCGTGCCGGAACCGCTGCTGCTGCAGGGCTGGCAGGTGGTCGACGAGATGAACCGCGGCTTCGCAGGCCAGCCGGCCTCGGGCTACGTGGCGCCGGTGCATCTGGTGACGGCGAAGAACGTCGACCTGGATGGCGGCAAGAAGGACATCTACGACCCGGACAACAACTACCGCGACGCCTACAAGCGGATCTGGGGGCGCTGAGCGATGAGCGCCTTCGAGGTCGTGGACAAGCGGTTCCGCCGCCATGTCCTGTTCAACGCGCGACCGGAACGGATCGCGGACGGGTTCCGCTGGACCGAGGGTCCGGTCTGGTTCGGCGACGCCGGCTGCCTGCTGTTCAGCGACATCCCGAACAACCGCATCATGCGCTGGATCGAGGGGGTCGGCCTGTCGACGTACCGCCAGCCGAGCCGGTATGCCAATGGCGGCACGCGTGACCGGGAGGGGCGGCTGGTTTCCTGCCTGCACGGGGCGCGCGCGGTGGTGCGCACCGAGCATGACGGCAGCCTCACCACGCTGGTCGACCGCTACGACGGGCGGCGGCTGAACTCGCCGAACGACGTGGTGGTGAAGTCCGACGGCACGGTCTGGTTCACCGATCCGCATTACGGCATCGCGATGGACTACGAGGGTGAGGGTCGCACCGAGGAGGAGCTGCCCTGCCAGGTGTACCGCTTCGATCCCCGCGACGGGCGGCTCGACGTCGCGACGGACGCCTTTGCCTGCCCGAACGGGCTGTGCTTCTCGCCGGACGAAACGCGCCTCTACGTCGCCGAGACAGGACGGATGCACGACGACAGCGTTGAGCGCCGGATCCAGGTGTTCGACGTCGAGGACGGCACCGGCCGGCTCGGCGCGGGGCGCGACTTCTACGCGCCGGAACTTGGCGCCGCAGACGGGTTCCGCTGCGACGAGGACGGCAACGTTTGGACCAGCGCCGGAGACGGGGTGCATTGCGTCAGCCCCGAGGGCGAGCTGCTGGGGCGGATCCGGCTGCCGCATGCCGTGTCCAACGTGTGCTTCGGCGGCCACCGCAACAGCCGGCTGTTCATCTGCGCCAGCAGCGAGGTGTACGCGGTGTATCTCAACCGGCGCGGTGCCGTCCGGCCTTGACCGGGCCGGCGCGCCGGGTCCCGGCCGCCAAACCGACGCTGCGTGACGTGTCGGTGCTGGCGGGGGTGTCGCGGATGACGGTGACACGCGTGTTCATCCGGCCTGAGCAGGTGCTGCCAGCCACGCGCACGCGGGTGCGGCAGGCGGTGGAGGCGCTCGGCTACGTGCCGGACCGCGCCGCCGGCAGCCTGGCCACGCGGCGCAGCGGCTTCGTCGGGCTGATCGTGCCGACGGTCGCCAACGGCAACTTTGCCGCCCTGGCGGAGGGCCTGACCGAGGCGCTGCGTCCGGCCGGCTACGAGCTGCTGATCGGCTACACCAGCTACAGCCTGGCCGAGGAGGAGCGGCAGGTGCGCACCCTGCTGTCGCGCCGGCCGGAAGCGCTGGTGCTGGCGGCGCCGCATCGCGAGCCGGTGCTGCGCCAGCTCGGTCAGGCGGGCGTGCCGGTGATCGAGGTGGCGGAGCTGCCGGCGCGGCCGATCGGGCACGCCATCGGCTTCTCCAACCACGCCGTGGGGCGGGCCGCCGCCTCGTTCCTGGTCGGGCTCGGCCACACCAGGATCGCAGCGCTCGGACCGGCACGCAGCCGCGACCGGCGCGACCTGCGCGGCGAGGCACGGCTGCGTGGCTTCGCCGACGCGCTGCGCGCCGCCAGGCTGCCGACCGAGCTGGTCCGCGCCGACGGCGAGATCCCGTTCGCGTTCCGCCACGGCGCGCTGGCGATGGGGCGCCTGCTCGACGCGGCGCCAAAAGTGGAGGCGGTGTTCGCGGTGTCGGATCTCGCCGGCGTCGGCGCGCTGATGGAGTGCCGCAGGCGGGGCATCGATG
This sequence comes from uncultured Acetobacteraceae bacterium, assembly GCA_964249735.1. Lineage (GTDB taxonomy): Bacteria > Pseudomonadota > Alphaproteobacteria > Acetobacterales > Acetobacteraceae > Lichenicola. Next base: position 48,223 of record CAXUDP010000007.1, read on the forward strand.
TGCCGGGCGGGCTGTCGCTGCTCGGCTTCGGCGACTTCGAGATCGGCCAGCAGGTGGTGCCGGCACTCAGCACCGTGTCGGTCGACTTCGGCGACCTTGGCAATCGTGCCGGGCGGCTGGCAGTGGAGCTGCTGCAACGGGCCGGCACCGCGGGCGACGAGGGCGACGTTCAAGGCGACAGGACCGTCGACCTGGGCTTCACGGTGGTGCCCAGGGGCACGACCCGGGCCCGATCATCGGCAGCCGGAACCACATGAGGAGATGGGAGTCATGGCAGATCACCAGGCATCATCGGCAGGCAGCCGGATCGCGCTCGTCACCGGTGCCGGCAGCGGCATCGGCCGCGCCGTCACGCTGGCGCTGCTGGCGGACGGATGGTCGGTCGTGCTGGCCGGGCGCGACGCGGCCCGGCTGGAGGAAACGGCGCGACTGGCCGGTGACGATGACGCGGCACGGACCCTGGTGCAGGCGACCGACGTGTCCGATCCGGGTTCGGTTGACGCGCTGTTCGCTGCCGTGGCGGCGCGGTTCGGACGGCTCGACCTGCTGTTCAACAACGCCGGCACCAACGTGTCCGGCGTGGCCTTCGAGGAGCTGAGCTTCGCCGACTGGAACACGGTGGTCTCGGTCAACCTGACCGGCGTGTTCCTGTGCGCGCAGGGCGCGTTCAGGATGATGAAGGCGCAAAACCCTCGCGGCGGTCGCATCATCAATAACGGCTCGATCTCGGCACACGCGCCGCGTCCGGATTCGGTCGCCTACACCGCGACCAAGCACGCGGTCACCGGCCTGACCAAGACGCTGTCGCTGGACGGACGGCCGTACGACATCGCCTGCGGGCAGATCGACATCGGCAATGCGGCGACGGCGATGGCGGCGCGCATGCAGACCGGGGCCAAGCAGGCGGCGGGACACATGGCGGTGGAGCCGATGATGGACGTGCGCGACGTCGGCCGCAGCGTGGTGCTGATGGCCTCGCTGCCGCTCGACACCAACATCCCGTTCCTGACGATCATGGCCAACGCCATGCCGTTCCTCGGTCGCGGGTGACGGCGGAAATATCGCGGATCGCCATCGTCACCGCGACGGGTCGTAGCCGGAAAGTGTTTCAGGGCATCTCAGTTCCCGAATGCTGGTTCCTGCTCAGACCTGCCTCGTCCACCTTTCGACACGACGCCGGCCAGAACAGCCGACGCAGCAGGGAGGTCGATTCGAGCACGACGAGACGGCGTCCGACCTGCGCCTGCAGGTCGATCCCCCTTGCCTCCACCTGGATGGTCCGAGTGAAGCCCTGGCAGCCGGAAACGATCGTCTGGTTCGCGGGAACCACAACGGTGGCGGCACCTCCAGGACCGCTGGAGCGCACGGTGAAACGTTCCAGCGCCGGCGGCACGAACCAGGTTTCCCACTGCTGGCCAATCTCGATCGCCGGATGACGCACGAGCCGGTTCGACACCAGGGAAAGCCGGCCCGGCGTGACGTCGGCCATGTAGTCGCTCGCGGGCAGACGGTGCGCACGGGCCAGATCCAGCACCATGAGCAGACACAGGAGCGCCGGAGCCGCCGCCATGGGGATGCGCAGGGAGATCGCCAGAAGCAGGATCGTCGTTCCGGCTGTCAGGGTCAGATCCCGCGCTGCGGCCGTGTCGGCGGCGGATCCGGTCTCGACCGGCAGAACGAGATTGGCATCGACGTGCCCGAACAGGTTGAACAGGATGGTGTAGGTCGTGCTGCTTTGACGGTCATAGATGAATTCGTTCGGCTTCTTGACGAACAGCATCGTGTTGGCGGCCGTGACGCCGAGCAGTCCCACGAGGCACAGCGTCGGGAAGACGCCGCGCATCCTGTGCAGCCAGTAGGCGAGCCCCACCGTCAGCATCGGCGTCGACAGCACCCAGAACCGTGCCGGCCAGCACTCGCCGGGATTGACGCCGACGCCGGTCACCGCCGCGGCGATCCCCAGCACCAGCGCCTGACGAAGCAGGCCGGACGCCGGGTCCTTGCCGGAGCGGTCAGTGCGCAACGCACCGCAGATCAGGCCGGCATAGCCGACGACCCAGATCGGTGCATAGGCGAGCAGCCCGTGGTGGACGTTGAAAAGCTGCATCGAGAGCACCGGGAACCAGTCCCAGGGCAACGGTGGCCTGGCCGTATTCACCGGGCCGGTGATGGCTCCATAGATCGCGAGATTGAGGCCGGCAAAGCCGATCCCTGTCACCAGGGCGATCGTCAGCAGCAACGCTGCGCGCAGCCAGAGGCGCCGTTCCAGGACCTGCACCAGCAGGCCGGCGAACAGCAGCGCCGCGACGACCGATCCGCGCATGTGCACGATCGGAATCACGATCAGAACCGCTGCTGTCAGCAGGTCGCCTGGCAGGCCTCGCCCCTTGGTCTGCAGGCGTTGCCACGCCCAGCAGACGAGCGCGAAGAGAAAGGTTTCCATGTAGAAAAGATGCAGGTAGGGCAGCAGCGGCATCGAGAACACGAGAATGAACAGGGCGGCAAGCGAAGCCGTCGGGCCGGCGACGGGACGCAGCAGGCGATGCAGAACCGCCAGCCCGGCGATGCCGGCGGTCAGCGTCGCCATCCGCAGTCCCATGAGCGAGAACAGGCCTGCCAGTGGTGACAGGATCACCGGCAGGTAGACCCCGTTCATCACCACCACGCCGCCGCCGCCCGCAGGAAGACTGGTGGCATTGGTATGCGACGCTCGCAGCATGACCTGATGCCATTCGGCCAGCGGCATGGTCAGCGTGCCGTGTCGGATGAAGGAGGTGGCGTAGAGAAGGTAGCGCTGCTCGTCACCGGTCAGGAACAAACGGTTGCCGAACACGACTACGAAGAGAAGCGCCAGCATCGGCAGCAGGCAGAGCCAGGGATGACGGTCAACCCACATCCAGGTTGGCGGAAAGCGCAGGAGGCGGCTCCGCCTGATCCCGGAAGGAACGGGACCAGGACCGCAACCCGGCGATATGCGGTGTTTCATCCATCGACATGAAGCCGCACAACCGGGCCGCGTCAACCGGCCCTGGTGACCACCCTCGGCCGACCGGCCGTCGAGCCGCACTCACGCGGACCATCCGTTCCGGCCAGTCCAAGTTCCTGGTGTTCGCCGCTCGTTACATGCTGCCTGAAAACGGTCGGCGACTTTCCGCCAGAGTCGGTCTTCCTGGCAGGAATGGATCTGCAGCCTCAGGGTTCATGACGGTCTCCAGCCGGATCCTGCCAGCAGGCCGCATCCTGGGCGCCGAGCGGGTCGTTGCCGAACAGGAGCGTAGGCGACCCTGGTATGAGCCAGGGCTGGTCGCCGTAGTTGAAGGCGAAGCACAGGCTGCCGCGCCGGCGCAGGCGGATGCCGGGCGGAAGCTCGGCGACCGGCAGCCCGGCCAGGTCGTGCAGGGCGTATCGCATCAGGGACGACAGGAGCGGCTCGTCCGCCCAGGCGCCGCAGTACAGGATCCTTCCCTGGCGGATGACGGCCGGGCTGTCGTCGGCAAACCGGGCGACACAGGCGGTGCCGTCACGTGGCTCCAGCCATTCCCGCCAGCGCTCGGCCTGTCCCCCCACCGCGTCGCCGACGACGCGGTGCCGCAGCCCGCCCCGTAACGACGCCACCTGCGTCACCCGACACAGCAGCAGGGCCTGGAGCGGTCCGGGCGGCAGCGTCTCCGGGATTGCGAAGTCAGCGGTCTTGGAGCCGCTGCGCGGCCCGAACAGCAGGATGGCGTCGCTCGCGCCGAAGGCCTGAATCGCGTCCGGCGTGATCGCCATCAGCGACGGCACCAGGACGGCCGCATAGCCGTCGAGCGGCGCGCCGGGCGGCAGGACGTCGATGTCGATGCCGAGACGGCGCACCGCCTCGTACCAGCGGTAGTGCAGCAGCAGCGCATCGAAATCCGCACCCTGCGGCTGGATGTCGGCCATCCACAGGCTCTCGTAGTCGAGCACCATCGCCACTGGCGCGCGTTGGCTGTCCGGCAGGGTTTCCGTCCCCAGGCTCATCAGCAGGTCGTGCAGCTCGCGTCCGACGATCCCGGCCTCCCGGCCGCCTGCCGACAGGCTGCGGTCCGGCCGTTGCAGTCCGGCGTGCATCTGCTCCTGGGCAAAGGGCGCCTGGCGCCAGCGGAAGTAGCTGACCACCTCGGCGCCGTGCGCCAGCGCTTCCCAGCTCCACAGCCGGACCATGCCGGGCTTCGGCACCGGGTTGTAACGGGCCCAGTTCACCGGGCCGGGCTGCTGCTCCATTACCCACCAGCGACCGCGGCCGACGCCGCGATACAGGTCGTGATGGAACGGCGCGATGTCGGGCAACGAGGTTTCCGCCCATCCGGCGCGTTCGGCGTCGTCGAACGGGAAGCGCTCGAGGAAGCCGAGCGGATAGGAGTCCCAGCTCGCGATGTCGTACTCGCGTCCGACGGCCCAATGGTCGAACTCGGTGAAGAAGCCCATGAAGTTGTGGGTGACGAAGCGGCCGGGCGAGCGGGCGCGCAGGATGGCCGCCTGCATGGCGCCGTAGGCCGCGACCTGATCGGAGCTGAAGCGCCGGTAGTCGAGACGGGCGATCGGGTTGGTCTCGGTCACGGCTCCGACCGGCGCGTCGATCTCGTCGAAGCTGCCGGCCTCCATCGACCAGAACACGGTGCCCCAGCGCGCGTTTAGGGTGGCGACGTCGCCATAGCGCGCGCGCAGCCAGGTACGAAACGCCGCCACGTCGTGCGGGCCGTAGGACAGCACCGTGTCGTGGCAGCCGAACTCGTTGTCCACCTGCCAGCCGACGATCGCCTCGTGGCTGCCGTAGCGCTCCGCCAGCAGCTCGACGATGCGCCGGCTTTCCCGCCACCAGTCCGGCGAGGAGAAGCTGGTGTGGCGACGCGAGCCGAAGCCGCGCACACGGCCCTCGGCATCGACCGGCAGGATGCCGGGATGGCGCAGCACCAGCCAGCGCGGCGGCGTCGCGGTCGGCGTTCCCAGCACCACGCACAGCCCGGCATGGCCGAGCACGTCGAGCGCGCGATCGAGCCAGCCCCAGTCGAGGCGGCCCGGCTCGGGCTCGATCCGGCTCCAGGCGAACTCGCCGATCCGGACGTGGGTGATGCCCATCCGCCGCATCGCCCGGGCGTCCTCGGCCCACCAAGTTTCTGGCCAGTGTTCCGGGTAGTAGCAGACACCCAGCATGGCGGTTCCTCCGGATCTCGGGACGCGCGGATCAGCCCTGGCTGCCGTTCAGCAGGGTGCGGCCGTCCGGCGCGAACAGGTGGCAGGCTTCCGGCACGACCAGGACCTGCACGGCGTCGCCGATGGTTTCGCGCGCCAGTCCCTCGGTGCGCAGCAGCAGCGGGGTGCCGTCGGAGGCGGTCAGGTGCAGGATGGTCTCGGCGCCCAGGTGCTCGGCGAGGTCCACGGTCGCGGACAGGACCAGGCCGGCGCCCCCCTCCCCGCTTCGCAGCAGACGCAGGTGCTCAGGCCGTATCCCCAGCGTCGCCTCACCGTGCGGCGCGTTCGGCAGCGCGAAGCCGAGGCTGCCGCCGCCGGCGAGCCGCGCCGCGACGCCCTGCCCGTCCGGTACCAGCGTCGCCCGAAGAAAATTCATGCGCGGCGAGCCCAGGAAGCCGGCGACGAACAGGTTGTCCGGCCGGTGGTAGAGCTCCAGCGGCGTGCCGACCTGCTCGATCCGGCCGGCGCTGAGCACCACGATCTTGTCGGCCATGGTCATCGCCTCGACCTGGTCGTGGGTGACGTAGATCATGGTGGCGCCGAGCTGGCGGTGCAGACGCAGGATCTCCACGCGCGTCTGCAGCCGCAACGCCGCATCCAGGTTGGACAGCGGCTCGTCGAACAGGAACACCACCGGCTCGCGCACCATGGCGCGGCCGATCGCGACGCGCTGGCGCTGTCCGCCGGACAGCTGCGACGGTCGCCGCTTGAGCAGCGGCGTCAGCTCGAGCGTGCCAGCGACGGAAGCGACGCGGCGCTCGATCTCCGCCTTGGGCATGTCGCTCATGCGCAGGCCGAACGAGATGTTCTCGGCTACCGTCATGTGCGGGTAGAGCGCGTAGGACTGGAACACCATGGCGATGCCGCGGTTGGCCGGCGGCACACGCGTCATGTCGCGGCCGCCGATGCTGAGCGTGCCGTCGCTGATCTTCTCCAGCCCGGCGATCATGCGCAGCAGCGTGCTCTTGCCGCAGCCCGAGGGGCCGACGAACACGCAGAACTCGCCTGGCGCCACATGCAGGTCGAGGTCGCGGATCACCTCGTGGTCGCCGAAGCGCTTGACGATGTGGCTGAGCTGGACGTCCGACATCGGTGCTAGTCCTCCGCGTCCAGGGTCAGCACGAGGGCGGTCTCGGACTGCATCTCCGGCAGCACCAGCCCGGCCTGCACGAGCAGCGCGCCCGGGACCACGAGCCCGTCCCGGAACAGCTGGCGATGCGCCTCCGTGCTGCGCGCCGGAACGGCCTGGGGCTCGGGCGCACGGATCCGGTAGCGCGCCTCGGGATCGAGGCCGGGCAGGTACAGCGGCGCCGGGATGCGCCGATCGGCGCTGGCGGTCTGCATCACGCACCAGGTGGCGCTGCGGCGGTCTTCGGCCACGACCCCGCGCGCTTCCCGGCCGGCCCGCTTCGGCACCGCGACGTGCAGGCCGCCATGCAGCAGCGGGCGCAGCCGCTTGTGCAGCGCGATCCAGGCGGCGAGCTCGACGCGCTCGGCCTGCGTCATGCGCAGCGGGTCGAGCTCGACGCCTAGATGGCCGAACAGAGCGACCGCCGCGCGGAAGCCGAGCGTGTGCACCCGTCCGGTCTGGTGGTTGGGGCTCGCCGACACATGCGCGCCCATCACCTCGGGCGGATACAAACGCGAGAAGCCGCGCTGGATGGCGATGCGGTCGAGCGCGTCGGTGCAGTCCGAGGTCCAGACGCGGTGGGTGCGACGCAGCATGCCAAGATCGGGACGGCCGCCGCCGGACGCGCAGCTTTCGATCTCCAGGCCGGGATGCGCCGCGCGCAGGCGGTCGATCATCGCGTGCAGCGCCAGCACGTGGCGGTGATAGGCGGGCCGTCCGTCGCGGCCCGCGGCCGCGACCAGGTCGCGGTTCATGTCCCATTTCAGGTAGCCGATCGGGTGCGCGCGCAGCAGGGCCCCGATCTGGTCCTCGATCCGCGACGCGATCTCCGGCCGGGTGATGTCGACCACCAGCTGCTGGCGTGCGGTGCGCAGCGGGCGCCCCTCGACATGCAGCACCGCGTCGGGGAAGGCGCGATGCAGGTCGCTGTCCGGGTTGACGCATTCCGGCTCCACCCAGAGCCCGAACTGCATCCCCTTGGCGACCACGTGCTCGGCCAGCGGGCCGATCCCGTCGGGATACTTGCCAGGGTCGGGCACCCAGTCGCCGAGGCCGGCGCGCTCGTGGTGGCGGCCTCGCATCCAGCCGTCGTCCAGCACGAAGCGCTCGATGCCCAGCGCCGCCGCCGCGTCGGCCTGCGCCCTGAGGGTGCCCTGGTCGTGGTCGAAGTAGTTGCCCTCCCAGGTGTTCAGCGTCACCGGGCGCGGGATCGCTCCGGCCGAGAACGGCAGCACGTGGCGGCGGACATGGCGGTGGTACCGCTGCGACAGCCCGTTCAGCCCGGTCTCGGACAGGGTGGCATAAACGGTCGGCGCGTCCAGCGACGCTCCCGGCTGGAGGATCTGCTCGCCCGGATGCAGCAGCAGGCCGGCCAGCACCAGGCTGCGCCCGTCCTCCAGGCGCTCTGCGGAGATGCGGTGGTTGCCGCTCCAGCCGAGCTGCACACCGTGCACGAGCCCGGAATCCTCGTCGAAGCCGGGCTGGCCGCCGATCAGGGCCGGGACGTGCTCGTGCGAGCCGCGGCCGCGCCGGGTGTCTACCGCGAAGCTGCCGCCGTCCAGAACGGTCCGCCGCTCGGTGAACTCGTGGCCCCAGTAGCCGTCGAAGCACAACAGTTCGGTGACGCCTTGCGGCCACAGGATGCCGCCGGCACCAAGATGCTCGACCCGGAGCGGGGTATCGCCGCGGTTCACCACCGTGCAGTCCTGGACGAGCACGTCGTCGTCCGGCGCGAGGCCAAGACGGAGGACGCAGCCGATCCGTGCCACCGGATCCTCCAGGCGCAGGATCAGCTTCGATCCCACGTGATCCGCCGTCTCGAGCCGGAACTCCGCGGTCCAGTCGCGCCCGTCGTCGCGCACCGCGGCGAAGGCGGGCTGCCGCATCGGGCCGGCGCCGAGGGTGGGTAGCAGCAGCGCGTCGGTGTGGTCCTGGTCGAGGGCGTTGCGGGCGACCGCACGACTGCGCAGCGCCGGCAACACGGCGAGGTCCAGCGCGTCCGGCAGGCGCGGCCCCCAGTAGGCAATTTCGGGGCTGGAGCCGCGCGGCAGCAGCAGCAGGGTCACGTGCGCGCCGTCGAGGCGCAAGGCGGGCGGCATTGTCATCCCTTGGTCGCGCCCAGGGTCAGCCCGGTCACGAAGTGGCGCTGCATCAGGAAGAACAGCAGCACCGACGGCGCCGCCGCGATCAGCGCGCCGGCCGACATCAGCTGCCAGGAGGCCAGCCACATGCCGCTCAGCGCCTGCAGTCCGGCCGTTACCGGACGGGCGCTGTCGGACTGCACCAGCACCAGCGCCCAGAAATAGTCGTTCCAGATGAAGGTGAACACCAGAACGGCGAGTGCCGCCAGCGCCGGGCGCACCAGCGGCAGCACGATGTGCCAGAAGATGCGCAGCTCGCTGACGCCGTCGAGCCGGGCCGCTTCTGCCAGCGCGTCGGGCAGCTCGCGCATGAAGTTGCGCATGAACAGCGTGCAGAACCCGGTCTGGAACGCCATGTGGAACACCACCAGCGCCCAGATGGTGTCGTAGAGCGGGATCACGTGGATCATCAGGTCGCGGACCGGGATCATCAGCACCTGGAACGGCACGAAGTTGCCGCCGATGAAGATCGCGAACAGCAGCAGGTTGCCGCGGAAGCGGAACTTGGCAAGCGCGTAGCCGGCCATGGACGACAGCGCGAGCGTGCCGGCGACGGCGGGCACGGTGATCATGACGCTGTTGAGCAGGTAGCGGCCCATCGGCGAGCTGGTGAACACGGCGCGGTAGTTGTGCACGGCCATGATCCGGTTTGGCCAGCCCCAGTAGTTGCCGCGCGACAGGTCCTCCAGCGAGCGGATCGAGGTCAGCGCGATCGCCAGCAACGGCAGCAGCCAGATCACCAGCACGACCGGCACCGCCGCGTTATAGCCAAACCGTCCGAGCGGGCGAGCGTCCTGGATCGGTGTAGGAAACATGATCTAACTCCGCTCCCGCCGCAGCAGCGACCACAGGAAGAAGGCGATGTAGATGTCCATCAGCAGGAACAGCACGGTGGCGATGGCAGCACCGTAACCATAACGGAACGAATGGAAGGTCTGGTCGTACATGTAGTAGGCCAGCACGGTGGAGGAATCGAACGGGCCGCCCTTGGTCATGATCGACACCAGGTCGAACGAGCGCAGCGCGCCCACCACGCACACCACCACCGCGATAAAGGTCGCCGGCCTGAGCTGCGGCAGGATGACGTGGCGGAACAGCCGCCAGCGTGACGCGCCGTCCAGCCGTGCGGCTTCCACCAGCTCCGGGTTGATCGCGGTCAGGCCGGTCAGGTACAGGATCATGCAGTATGCGGTCTGCGGCCACAGCCCTGCGATGATCACGCCTGCCGTGGCCCAGTTCTCGTCCTCCATCAGCGCCACGTGCGGCAGGTGGACGGCGTGCAGCACGACGTTCAGCAGGCCGAAATTGACGTTGAAGAACCAGCTGAACACCAGGCCGACCACGACCTGGCTGATCACGAACGGGAAGAAGAACAGCGACTTGTAGAACCGCATGCCGCGTATGCTCTGGTTCAGGAACAGCGCCAGCACCAGCCCGAACACCGGCGCCAGCATGTAGGCCAGCAGCCAGTACACGTTGTTCCCGAGAGCGGTATAGAACGTGCCGTCGTGCAGCAGCTCGGCATAGTTGCCGAAGCCGACATACCGCATCGGGTGGATGCCGTCCCAGTCGTGCAGGCTGATCCAGAGCGAGTCCAGGATCGGCCAGATCACGAACACGGCGAAGAACAGGCATCCCGGCGCCAGCAGGATCGCCGGCGTCAGCGTCATCTGGTGTCGGCGCCACCAGGTCTCGCCCACGAACGGAGCGGCGGCGAACGGTGATGCAGCCTGGGAGGACGATGCCATGTGGCCCTGCATCCTGTCGTTGCGCTCGCTTGGGCAGACGGTTCAGCTTGGCAGCGGACCATAGATGCGCTGGCGGGCGCGCTCGATGTCGGCGAGAATGCGATCTAACCTCGCCGGCCGCACCATGAACTCCTGGAACCCCTTCATGGCGATGGTCGCCAGGTCCTCGCTGGTGTCACGATCCAGGAACTGGGTCAGGTCGGCAGCGCTGGTCAGCATCTTCTGACCTTCCTGGAGGAAGCGGTCGTCAAGAACGACGGAATGGATGTTCTCGGGGATCTGCTTCTCGGTCCGGTTGATCATGGTCTGCACGTCGGCGCGCATCATGAACTGCAGGAACTTGCGCGCGTCGGCCTTGTTCTTGGCACCTGCCGGGATGTGCACCGTGTCCACCGGCGCCTCTTCGGCACGAGGCAGGCCCGGGGTGATCGTGGGGAAGTCGCTGAATGCCATCTTCGGCAGCGCCTCGGGCGGGATGCTCTCGGTGATGAAGTTGCCGATCAGCATCATCGCGCCGGTGCCCTGGTAGAGCTGCGACTGCGCTTCCTGCCAGGACAGGCTGGTGTGGTTGGCGACGAAGCACTTCTTGTCGAGCAGCTCCTTCCAGTGCGCGAACACCGCCTTCACCTTGGGATCGGTCCAGGCGACCTTGCCGGCCATCAGCGTCTGGTGGAAGTCGTAGCCGTTGGTGCGCAGGTCGAGATAATCGAACCAGCCGGCGGTTGGCCACAAATCCTTGGTGCCGATCACGATCGGGTCGAGGCCTGCGCCGCGCAGCTTGTCGCAGGCGCCCAGCATGTCGTTCCAGTTGTTGATCGCACCGAGACCGTTCTTCTGCAGGATGTCGGCGCGGTAGTAGATCCCCCACTGGTAGGTGCTGTAGGGCACGCCGTATTGCTTGCCGTGGTCGGTCACGCCTGCGACCGCCTGGGCCGGGAACTGGGACTTCATCTCCGGCGTCCACAGGTTGCTGACGTCCTCCAGCAGGCCCGGGGTCGAGAGCTGACGCATCCGGTTGCCGGTATACCAGAGCACCACGTCGGGCGGCGCAGAGGTCAGCCAGTTGCGGATCGACTGCTTGTAGCTTTCATGGTCGTAGACGTTGAAGCGGAGGTCGATGCCCGGGTTCTCGGCCTTGAACTTGGCGACCACCGCCTCGAACGCGGCGCGGGGCGCAACGTCGGAGGTGTCTGCGTTGAACACCAGGGTCGCGGCGCGCGCCAGCACAGGGTTGGCGAGGCCGAGGACGGCGGCGGCCAGCCATGTCCTTGCCACGACCGAGGGTCGGCCGGATGTCCGGTAAAGCATGAGCGTCCCTTCCTGATCTGGCCCCTTGTGCGGCAACGGCCGGTGTTTCCCAGCGACCATGGGACAACATAAGACAAGGAAGCGGCTTTGCTGTCGTCCGTTTTGGGCGCAGATTTGTCCGGGATCCTAAGGACGAGCGATTGGAAGAGGCTATGGGCAGCGAGTTCGACCCGTTCCGCGTACGCGAGGACGTGTTCCATGCCGGACCGTCCAAATCGATGCTGACGATGGCGCAGCCGCACACGCACAGCCAGGTCGAGCTGAACCTGCTGCTGTGCGGCGAGGCCGTCTATGCCTTCCAGGGCCGCGAGCTGGTATTGCGCAGCAACGACCTGGCGCTGTTCTGGGGAGCGTTCCCGCACCAGACGATCCGCGTGGCGCCGAGGACCCGGTTCATCTGCATCTACGTGCCGGTCGAGATGTTCCTCGGGCTGAAGCTGAGCACGAGACTGCAGTTCGCGGTGCTTGCCGGCGGCATGGTGGTCGCCTGTCGCGACGGCAAGGGAGCGGCCTCTGCGCTGCGCCTCGACCTCGCACGCCTGGACGTGCTGCACCACGCCCTGGTCGGGGGCGACGCGCAGATGTCGGAGCTCGACCATGCCGAGCTCGAGCTGTGCCTGCGTCGCATCGACCGCCGCGGCTGGACCGATCTTGCCCGCCCGGACAACCTGGCGGAAACCGGACGCTGCCCAACGCGGTCGGTGAAGGTGATCGCCATGATCCGCCATGTGCTGGCGCACGCCTCGGGTCCGCTGCGCATCGGCGACGTGGCCCGGGTGGCCGGACTGCACGAGAACTACGCGATGTCGGTGTTCCGGCAGGCAACGGGCATGACCATCGGCGGGTTCCTGACCCGCTGCCGCCTGCACAAGGCGCAGGAACTGCTGCTGTCGACCAGCCGGGACGTCACCTCCATCGCGCTGGAGGTCGGCTTCAACTCCCTGTCGCGCTTCTACGAGGCGTTCGCCCAGCAGGTCGGACAGTCGCCGCGGCGGTTCAGGAGCTCGGCGCAGGTGCCGTATCCGGTCTCGCTGTTGTCGCTGACCAGATCGGCCGCGCCCGGCATCGCTCCGCCGCGCGTCAGACCTGAATAGCCGAACGCCGGATGACGTGGTCTGGCTGTTCAATTCGATCGGCCGCTTGTCGCTTCGCAACAAGGATCGGTTGGATCAGGCGGGGTCGGAAACGGGCTGGCAGCAGACACCCTTCCGGATCGTCCTCCGGGTTGATCAGCTTCAGGCGGTCCGTATGAGCGCGGCGGGTCAGCGCGGCGTCCCGCTCGGGTGCGACGTCCAGCAGCCGCCACGCCTCGTCGCTTGCGGTCCCGCTCACGCACTGCCCTTTCCTGTTCCGTCGGCGAGGCGGGTGGCGCTGCCAGTCGCTCCGCCGCGGGCGCGATCACCTCTGGCGTCCGGCTTGCCAATGCGGTCTCGAAGCGTGCGATCTCCCGGTCAACCGCGCTACGGCGCTCGCCGAGGTTTTCCTCGAACAAACGCTCGACCTGCGCCAGTAGCAGGCGGTTCGGCGCCTAATCGGGGGGATGGACCTTGAGCGCGCCCAGCGCCTCCAGCCATGCCGCCACCTCGTCCGGAGCCGGCACGACGTGGCGAGTGCTCCCGGCTAGCGTGCCGTTCCTGAAGATCCAAGGTGACGTCCGTGCGCACCCGCCTGCTTGCTGCCGCCCTTTGTGCCGTTCTGCCCGCTCTTCCACTCCGTGCGGCGCAGCTGGGACCGGCCGTGCCGCCACGCTTCGAGGATTATCCGGCTGGCGCGGCGTTCGCCGGCCGCAACCGCCTCGTCCTCGACCGCACGGACATGGGCTACCGCACGCGATTGCGTGAGGCGGCCCAGCAGCGGCCGGACTTCGCGGGACACTACGTGCTCGCGCTGTGGGGCTGCGGGGCGGAATGCCTGATGGGAGCGGCGATCGACGTCCGCTCCGGCCACGTCACCTGGCTACCTAGCGACACGATATGCTGCTGGTTCTCCGGGCTGCAGAGCGAGAAGCGGGATGTCGAACCCGTGCGCTACCGCCTGGACAGCCGTCTCCTCGTGCTGGACGGCCTGCGGCATGAGCGCGAAGGCGACTTCGGGCAGCACTTCTACACCATCGAAGGGGGCCGCTTCGTCCACCGGTTCGAGCTGCCGCCTGCCGCAGGCGGCTCGTGAGGCCGGCTGCTCGCCCCGCCGTTCCCCAATTCCCGATCGGTCAGGCGCCTCACCAAACGGATCACGATGCTTTTGGCCGGCACGGCCGTCTTATCCGGGATCGCAGCCGCGGCCAAGGCTGCGGACCGCCCGGAAATCAGCGCCATCTGCCTCGCCCGCGCTGCCGTTCTTACCCATCCCGACCTCCGCACCCCGGCGCCGGCCTACCGCTACCAGCTTCGCATCGGGCTGCCGCGTGGGACGTTCACCTCCGTCGTCGCCGGGTTGTACCACTTCCAGACCCTGGTTCTGCGCAGCGGCAAGGTGGTCAGCGAGCTGCGCATGCTCCGCATCTGCGCGTGGGCCGCAGCTCATGCATTGTCTCGCCCCCCGGCCGGCCCAGGCCAGACGACGGCTACGCCTCGGAAACGGTGGAGCTCAACCGCGACCTGTCGATCGACGTGCGCCAGCGCGCCCCCCTCGCCATCGTGCTACCCGGACTGCCGCAGGCGGACTGGTCGCCGGACGTCGTGCGCGACCGGCTGAGCGCCGACCTGCACTTCTTTACGCGAGCGAGCACGTCGTTCCCGACCTCAGCCTGCAGGAGTTGTGGGTCCGTGTGCGGTGCGACAGATAGGGCGCGGCGGGTTGGCCGGTGTGGCCCTGGTCTGGATATACGTCGTTGCGCTCGGGGGCTGCCGGTCTAGCCCAGCAGCCCCGGTCCGCGGAACTCGCGGTGATGCCGGGTAATACCGTCACCGGAGATGGTCAGCCGTTCCCAGGCTGCGGGCCAGGCTCGATATGGCACTGCGGTTGTACCGCTCCGGGACCGTTCGTCGGGTTCTGGTCAGCAGAGGCATCGAGGAGTCCGGGTACCGCGACAAGGCCGCTGTCATGGCGACATACCTGCGCAGAGAGGGCCTGCCTTCAAAGGCAATCCTGGAGTAGGATGCGGGTTCAGACACAATGGAGACCGCCCGACACGCCGCTGCGCTGGAGAGACCGGGAACGGGCCTGATCGTCGTGAGCCAGTGGTTTCATCTTCCGCGTGCCATCCTCTTGCGTGAAGCGGTGGCGCTGCCGTTCTATGCGATCAAGCCGCTCAACTCGACCCGGTAGCAGGATCGGGTGAGGACCAACGCCCAGCAAGGGTTCATAACGGCGATCATCGTGCCGCCCAATCTATGTTCGCCTGTCATCGCAGCCCCGGGCGGAAGCGCAACATGCGTTGTCGGCAAGGGACACTCGCTTGTGGTTCCCCAACTCGGTCGTCACTCACCCTGTATCTGAACCTTGCCTGTGGCGGCGCCGGCAGGTGAAAGCCTGCTACATCGTCCCGTGTAGGCTTACCTCATCCGCCTGCCGGGGCCGGTAGAACCAGAACAGACTTCGTTCACTCCTCGACTCTTCATTACCGGCAACCCACGTCGAGGGGTGCAGGCCGCCATGTCAGTCATGGCCATCCTGAAGGGCCTTTCCGGATCGGCCTTAACCATTGGTTCAACAAGTCCTCCTAGAAACAGGATGACCGAGACCCGACCATGCACGCGCGAGAAGGCCAGGAACCTCATGACTAACACTGCTCTGAATTCCGATGTCGTGACGGGCGAACCACCTGGCACTCGACGTACATTTCCGGATCTGTTTACGGATCCAGGCCTCTTCGATTGGCTGAACTCAGCGACTGTCATCGAACTCGATACCGCGCCGTATGGCGTCATTGCCATGAGCCTTGACGGAACGGTGGAGGCCTACAACCTCGCCGAGTCCAAGCTCGCTGGACTGACGCCCGAGCGGGTCATCGGGAAGAACTTCTTCTCGAGCGTTGCTCCGTGCACGAACAACTTCATGGTCGCCCACCGCTTCCAGACCGAAACGGATCTTGATGCGGTCATCGACTACGTCCTGACCCTCAGGATGATGCCAAAGAAGGTGCATATGCGCATGTTGAGACGTCATGACGCGTCGCGCATGTTCCTGGTCATCCAGAGGCGGTCCTGACATGGTGCCCGATGACGAAGACGAGTTCGACTATGCCTCGGCATATGAGGCCCTGGTCGAGTTTTTGTATCTGGCGCCGGTCGGAATCATCAAGTTCCGACCTGACGGCATGATCGACATGGCGAACCCGACGGCGGCGCAGTTGCTCATGCCGCTCGCGGACGATGGCGACATGTCTGATCTGTACAAGCTGCTGAAGAGCGTCGCCCCTGACCTCCAGGAGCACGTCGAGCGATACGCGCCGGCGAACGGTCAGATCTTCGACCAGATGCAGCTCATTGTTCCGATCACCCAGAACACGTTGATGCTCGACATCAACAAGATCGATTCCCGGACGCTCATGGCGGTGGTCCAGGATATCACCGATCTGACTGCGGCCAGGCGTGAGGTAGTCCGTCAAACGCATTCGCAGCGGCTCCTGGCCTCGGTCTTCATGCGAATCAACACGCCAGTGGTGGTTGTGCGGGCAGACGGCTTCATCCTGATGGCCAACCACGCTTTCCAAACACTGCTGGGATATGATCTGAAGAGCATCGCCGGCCTCAACATCAGCGCGCTCCTGCCTCTCGATTGCGCCGGCGTCGCTCGGGCCGCCCGGGCTCAGCAGATGCTCGACGGCGGCTGCTACGCCTTGCCGATCGAGATCATGTCGAAGTCCGGGACGACTTTGTCGGTGACCATGAACTCCTCTCTGCTGCGGGAGAGCGACAGCAAGCAGATAAGGGTGATCACGCTGACCATGAACTCAGGTGCCGGGACAACGGCGCCAGGAGCCCACGGAGCAAATCAGGTCGAGGTTCTGAGCCTTGACGCCCTTCGCGAGGCGATCGGGGCCGACTGGTCCCGCATCTCCGACCGCGGACTTGGCCTTGCAGAACAGGTTGTGAAACGGCTGCTTGGGTCTGAGGACATCCTCAGACGAGGCAAGGGAGACAGTTTCGTGATCTGGTTTGCTGATGGCGATCGCTCTCGCAACGCCGCGATCGTCGCACGTGCCATGCACGGTATCCGACGTGTCTTCATGACTGAGTTCGGCTCGAAGATCATGGCCCGTGTCGAGGCCTCATCGGCACTCGACGCACAGCGAGAACTTATGGCTTCATCCGTTACAGCCTGAGCGGACCGGACGAAGCCAAATTCTGGTCGTTATGGGTCAAGATACCGTAACCGGACGGTTACGCCGGATAGCCTGCGATCCGATTTCTGCGGCCTTGCATCACCACACGTTCTCCCGCGGTCGGACCATCGGCCGCTGCTCCGTAACCCTCTTCCACTCGTGGTAAGCCATGAAGCGCGGGGTGAGGAACCGGTATGTTTCTTCGATCAGCATCCAGCACTCGTCGAGGGAACGTGCCGGGCAGGCCTTCCACTTCTCCAGCAGGTCCTTCCATCCCCGGTAGGCCATGTAGAGCTCGTCGCGACGGCTGCGGATGAAGGCCGTCTGTGCTGCCGCCTGCCGCAGCACCGCGACCACTTCGCCGGTCTGGGCATCGATGTCCGCGAAACGCTCGCGCATTCGGGGAATGGCTCGGTCGATCATCCGCCGCGTCTGCGTCAGCATTTCCTGGCGCTGACTATCGCCACGCCCGCGGAACCTCAGCTGCCCGAGGCGCACCGCCAGGGCTTCAATCCTCTGCAGCATCTGGACCCTGAGCGCCTCGACGAATGACAATTCGTGCGCGAGCTGAGCCACCATGTCCAATACGGCATCCCCGTCAGCCAGACCGAGGATCCTGGCGCTCTCGCGAAAGGCGCTGCTCACTCTCGGCTTGAAAGCCGGATCGTTGACGCACGCGATCAGCGTCTGCCCGTCGACGTTGGCAAGGTCGCCCTCGGACGACGCCAAGTTGCGCACCAACCCATATTGGAGCTTCGCCAATGCCAGCTCGCAGAACTCCTTGCCGGGCGTCCAGCTCGCTTTTCCGGTCAGCACCTCCGGCGGCAGGTCGTCTCCCAGGTGCAGGAACTGCACGAACGCCAGGGACCGGGTGATCAGCACGATCATGCGCCCATCGGCGGTGTCGTTCGCGATGCCTGCCTCGCGCTGGATCATGGCGAGCGGAACCATGGCTTGGGTATCACCCAACTGGACGCGCATCATCACGTCAGCACTGTCCTGGCTGCGGACGAACAGCGGCTCGCCCAACGCCTTGAAGGCGCGGTTCTCCAGTTCGCAGCGTCGCGGCTCTGCCGCCTCGGGAACTGTCATGGCCTCACGCTCCGGCTCAGGCTCTTCTCCCTCCTAGCGGCGTTCGGTTAACGCTCTGGAAATGCTCGCCGGTCCAGAGAGCAATGCCACGTCCACATCTACCTGCTCCGAGATTGCGGAGGTTCGTCGGTCAGCGGTCACGAGACTGTGACTCCGATGCAGATTGCCCCTATAGGTGATCAACCACTGCGAAAATCGTCCTTCGTATTCGACTGGTGTGGAGCGCGGGACCGACCTTCGGTCCATGGCCCCTACACGACGGTCTACAACCGCTGGAACGCTGGTCACGGCGTGTCATCTGGCGACGCCTGTTTGAGGCGTCGCGTGAATTATTCAGTAGGGATGACTTCCATGTCCTCGACAGCATGACGACCAGAACGCGTTGAGCAGCCGCAGACGAGGACAGACATGCGGGCTATCGGCCGCTCTCGCGGCGCCCAAACGACCAAGATCCACGCTGTCTGCGACCCGCTCGGGCGGCTCATCGCGGTCGACATAACGCCAGCTCCAGCAGGGCTACGTTCGTGCAGCCATACCCTGCTCAGACCACTGCTGCCAAAGCTTGTGTTGCCGACACGTCTTGCCATGCCAATGACCTGCGCCAGTTCCTGGTCGAGCGCCGATCCCAACCGGTCATCCCCACCATGCTGCAACTCGGATCAGATCGACCGTGGATCCGACCGTCAAGTCCAGTGAATTCAGATGACGTGCGGGATGACAGGTGGGACTCGGTCGGCGGGTTTATGCGTCATCCCGATAAGCCGAACGACGCCTGCGGCAGCAACGGCTCCGAGTAGCGGCCCGACCGTATAGAAGAACCAGACGGGTGCTACTCCCGACACCATCATCGGCCCGAGTGCACGAGCCGGGTTGCCGGCACCGCCACTGACTGGGCCGCCGAGGAGAACGCCCGCGGCAAGCGAGAAGCCGATCGCGACCGGCGCCACACCGGCGGGAACACGAGGATCCGTCGTGGTGGAGATGACCGTGAAGACCAGGATGAACGCGATCAGTCCCTCGACCAGCAATACCTGTAAGGCGCTGGCGCCGTTGGATGGCGACGGCGCTCCAAGATGGGCGATCTGGTAGGCCTGATGTCCATAGGCAGCCCAGATCACAAGAGCAGCCAGCACAGCACCGACCAGCTGCGCGATCCAGTACGGAACGACGTTGCGCCACGGGAACTTGCCGGCAACCGCGAGACCAAGAGTCACCGACGGGTTGACGTGGGCGCCGCTGACCTGCCCGATCGACGCGACGATAGGGATCAGGATCAGGCCGAAGGATAGTCCCACGGCGAGCGAGTTGTAAGCGGGACCCGCCGTGTTCTTCCCAAGCACGGCAGCTGTCGCCACGGCTATCCCAACAAGGACCAGGAGCAGCGTGCCGATGCCCTCTGCAAGGCACGCGCGCGCAAGGCTGGTCGTTCCGGTCCTGGCCAATCCTGGACTGTTGCCAAATAACTCGTCGAAGTTCGATCGGGTTCTCATTCCTGGTTTCCTCCTCTGCCTTACGCTGGAGGTGGCCCCGGCGGTGTGCGATGGGCCTCCTACAGCTGACCTTCGTCAGGAAGCTGACCGTTCGGCGTCATTCCGTATACGGCATTCGGCAGATGTTGGTTCAGTTGCGACAGGAAGTCGTTCGGCTCCATTCCGGCCTGACCGGCCATGCTCTGGACTTGGTCCTGTCCGAAGATGCCCCGCAACTGTTGCGGCAGACCGGCTGGCTGGACCCGTTGCCGACCCAAGACTGCGCGATGTGGCCAAGTCCGCCCTGCTCGAA
>CAXUDP010000008.1:0-11796 GCA_964249735.1 uncultured Acetobacteraceae bacterium
TGTGCCTGGCAACCGGGCGCCGGGGCCGAGCGGATCGCGAACCATTCCAAGCGACCGATGTTGACGGTCCGGTTCGAAGGGAGATCGACATGGCTTCGCCTCCGAAGAAGGGTGACAAGGTCAAGTGGGATGCGGCCCAGGGGCAGATCCAGGGCACGGTCGAGAAGGTCGTCACCGGCACCACCAAGGTCAAAGGCCACACCGCTCGTGCGTCCAAGGAGGCGCCGCAGGTCGTGGTCAAGAGCGACAAGACCGGCAAGGCGGCGGTCCACAAGCCGGAAGAGCTCAAGAAGCGCTGACGGGCTGAACGGGAGGGCGCTTCCAGGCCCGTCGGACCAGGTTCCCGTCAGCGGGACGCCCGGCGGAGCGCCCCGCGCGCCACGCGCGCCATGATCATCGGTCCTGCCACCAGGGGCGAGGTGGCCAGCATCTGCAGGCTGATGGCGCCGACCAGCACCAGGCTTGCGGCGACGATGTCGCCCTGGCGGCTGGTGTAGATGTCGCGCCGGTCCTTCGCCTGCGCGTCGAAGCTGCCCCGCGCGGCCTGGCTGGTTCCGGGAGCGGGCTCGAACAGGTTGCCCTCGTTCGGCGGCACGGGCAGGGCGCTGAGCTGCGACGAGTAGCCTTTGCGTGCCAGGAGCTGGTCGACCAGGGTCGGCGCGAGCCGCGCGGCGAGGATGGTCGGAGGCGTGGACGAGCCGACGAATACGTCGCGCCGCTTGTGGGTCGCGGCGTAGACGATCGCGTCCGCCGCCACCTCCGGCTGATAGGGGCTGGGGGCGATGGGCTTCTGCCCGGTCTTGTTCCGGGCCCAGTCGAACTGCGGCGTGTTGATCGCCGGCAGGTGCACCATGGTCAGGTGCAGCGGGCTCTTGTCGTGGATCAGCTCGGCGCGCAGCGACTCGGTGAAGCCGCGCAGCGCGAACTTGGCGCCGCAATAGGCGCCCTGGACCGGGATCGCCCGCCACGCCAGCACCGAACTGACCTGGACGATGGTCCCGCCCTGCATGTGCTTGAGCGCCGTCAGGGTGCCGTTGACGGCGCCGAGATAGGTCACCTCGGTGACGCGCTTCAGCTCGCCGGCATCCATCTTGCTGATCGGGCTGTAGACCGTCGCCATGGCGTTGTTGATCCACAGCGTGATCGGGCCCAGCGCCGTCTCGATCTCGGTCGCCGCCGCTTCCACCGCCTCGGGATCCGCCACGTCCGCGACGACGACGTGCACGCTGCCGCCCTTCTGTTCCAGTTCCAGCCGGGCCTGCTCCAGGCGTTCGGCACCGCGGGCGATGAGGCCGACCGCATATCCGCGGTCCACCAGGACGCGAGCGGTCGCACGGCCGATCCCGGCACTTCCTCCGGTAATCACAGCAACCTGTTGCATGCTTCCGTCGCCTTCCAGTCGTCTCGGGCTACGAGGCAGGCATCGGCGACACGTTGAAAAGACACGACTTGATTGCGCCGGGTCAATTTCCTGACATCTCGAGCCGCCGGCCCCCGCGCGGCTCCGGTGAGGGCCAGGTGACCGTTCCGCACGACCGCGCGGCGTGGCCCCGAAGACCCACGGCGCTGCCGGGCCCGGGCGGTGCAGGATCGCCCGCGACGACCCGATCGACCCGCTTCCGGACCGGGATGTGCCGTGCCACCCTGGCGCGATGCGCCGTGCCTTGTCCCTGTCCGCCCTCGCGCTGCCGTTCCTGCTCGGCGGGGCCGCGCCGCCCGTCCTGACGCCGAACCAGATCGTCGCAGCGGCACCGGACACCGCATGGCAGCAGGTGTCGCCGGACGACCTGCTGGTGATGACGCTCGGAACCGGCCAGGTCGTGGTGATGCAGCTCGCCGCCGAGTTCGCGCCGGTCCACGTTGCCAACATCCGCGCCCTGGCCCGCGCCGGGTGGTGGAACGGCACCAGCATCGTCCGGGTGCAGGACGACTACGTGGTGCAGTGGGCGCGCATGCCCGAGAAGCAGCCCCTGCCGCCCGGCATCGTCGCGCACCCGCCGGCGGAGTACGACCGCCCCGCCGCCGGCCTCGCCCTGCGCCCGCTTGGCTACCCGGACGCCTACGCGCCGCAGGCCGGCTTCGCCCTCGGCTGGCCGGTGGCGAGCGACGGCACCCGGACCTGGCTGACGCACTGCTACGGCATGGTCGGCGTCGGCCGCGACCTGCCGCCGGACACCGGGACGGGAGAGGAGCTGTACGCGGTGGACGGGCAGGCGCCCCGGCAGCTGGACCGGAACATCGCGCTGGTGGGGCGGGTGGTGGCGGGGATGGAGACCCTGTCGGCGCTGCCGCGGGGGACGGCGGCGCTCGGATTCTATGCCGACCCGTCGCAGCGCGTGCCGATCCGGTCGGTGCGCGTCGCCAGCGATCTTCCGGTGCAGGAAAGGCCGCATGTGGACGTGATGAGCCTCGACGCGCCGGCCTTCGCGGCATCGCTGGACGCTCGCGCGTCCCGTCGTGACCCGTTCTTCGTCAGGCCGTCCGGTGCCATCGACCTGTGCAACGCCCCGGTGCCGGTCCGGACGTCACCACCGACGCGCTGACCGGAAGCCTCGTATGCCCGCAGGGCCGGACCTGGCCGACGGTCAGGCCGAGGTGCCGCATCCTGCGTTTGCTTCGGGATGTCGCGGCGAGCCCGAGGAAGCCGGTCACGAACGACGCGGTGCCCGACCGGCAGGACGGTCGTCGACGCCCGCCGCGCCCGTGTGCGATCCGGCCTCAGCGAAGCCCTTCGTAGAGCTCCAGCGCGCTGCGCTCCACCCAGCACTCGGCCAGACGGTCGTCCCGGACCCGCCAGATCGCGATGCCCGAGAACTCGACCGGCCGGTCGTCGGCTGGCAGGCCGAACATTCCGCCGTTGCGTCCCCGGGTGACCCAGCGCGACACGACCCGATCCCCGGCGGCGTTCGTGATGATCTCGAGATGCTCGTTGGTCGCGTCACGAACCGTCTTCTGCATCGCGGCCACCCACGTCTTGAAGCCGGAGCGGCCCTCGACCACCCGGCCGGCGGTGGTGATGCGGTAGTCCTCCGTCATCAGCTCGTCGATGGCGTCGAGATCGTGGGGAGGCACCCAGACGCGGCGGAAGAACTCCCGGGCCAGATGTTCTGCCTTCGGAACGGACATGCGGTCTCCCGTCGACACGATGCGGCCATCGTGATGGCCGGAGACTACGCATCGGGCGACGGCGACGGCGCAAGCGTGATGTGGAACGACGTGATCTGCCATCGTCCATGCCCGCGAAGGAGAACCGCCGAGAACCTGGCCTCGTGCCGGCCCGCCAGGGGTCCTGTCGAAGCCTCCAGAACCGACCGGGCGTGGAGCAGGGCCGCGTCCGCACCAAGCAGCCGGACGGTCTCGAGGCTGATGCGGTTCCGGCTGCCGGCATAGATCGTCGAGAAGATGCCGGAATGGCTGGCGGCGATCGCTTCCCGGCCCCGGAGGCGGTCCGCCCGGATGGTGACGAAGTCGGCGTCTTCCGCCATCGGCGCCCCGAACGCCACCCCGTCCCCGGCGTTCCAGGCGGCCTCCAGCTCACGCAGGACATCGACGAACGCAGCGTGGTCCGCTTCCGGCATGTTCGTCATGGCAGGCTCTCCATCAGTCGAAGTGCCTCGTCCGCAGGGTTGTCCGGCGGTCTCAACCGGCCACCGGCTCGCGCCGCCGTCCCCGGGCGATCGCGACCGCCTCGGCGCTCATGTCGCCCATCATCGCCAGCGCGATGGCGGTCAGCTCTGGACCGGCCGCATCGGGGGTGCCGGTCCGGAACGGCGGCTCCGGATCGTATTCCAGCGCGAGCTGGATGACCTTCGCCGTCTGCTCGGAGCACAGCTCGGCCAGCAGCGTCAGGCCGAAGTCGATCCCGGCGGTGACGCCGCCGCCGGTGAACCGGTTCCGGTCGACGACCACGCGCCGACGCGTGGCCGTGGCACCCACCGCGTCCAGCGCGTCGAAGCAGGCCCAGTGGGTCGTGGCGCGGTAGCCGTCGAGCAGACCGGCCATGCCGAGCAGCAGCGAGCCCCAGCAGACCGCGGTGACGTAGCGCGCCGAGGCCCCGACGCTGGCGAGGAAGTCGACGATCGCGGCGTCCTTCATGGCCGCGATGGTGCCGAACCCGCCGGGCACGAACAGCACGTCGAGGTCGCGCGGGCAGTCGGCGAAGGTCGTGGTCGGGTTGAGCGACACGCCGGTGTCGGCGGCGACCGGCTCGAGCGTCTTCCACAGCAGCAGGGTCCGTCCGTGCAGGCCGAGCGCCGCCTGTGGACCGGCGAGGTCGAGCAGCGTGAAACCCGGGTAGAGCAGCATGCCGACGGTGAACGGCCTGGTGCCCGGCGAGAGCATCGGGCCTGGATCGGTCATCGAGGTGCTTCCGGCTGGTGCGCCCCGCTTCTAGGGCCGCCGTTAGGCCAGGGTGAGTGGCAGGAATGCCAATGAGCGCTTCTTTGCTGCCAAACCTTGGGCTGCTATGGAGCGGGTGCTGGGCGACCGCGCGGCATACTTCCCGCGGGAGCGCACGGTGCACGACATCGCCATCCTCGCCCTGGACGGCGTCGTGTTGTTCGACCTCGGCATCGCCTGCGAGGTGTTCGGGCACGTCCGGCTGGCCGGGGGAGAGCCGGCCTACCGCGTCCGCGTATGCGGCGAGGGCAGGCGGGTGCGGACCAGGGCGTTCGACCTCGACGTGCCTCACGGTCTCGACCGCGTCGCGGCGGCCGACACGGTTGTCGTCCCGGGCGTGGAAAATCTTGGCGCGGCGATCGCGGAGCCGGTGCTGGAGGCGGTCCGGGCGGCGTGGAGGAACGGGGCGCGCCTCGCCTCCATCTGCACGGGCGCGTTCGTGCTGGCCGAGACGGGCCTGCTCGACGACCGTCGCGCGACGACGCACTGGCTGGCCACGGACGAGTTCAGGCGGCGCTTCCCGAGGGTGGCGCTCGACCCGCAGGTGCTGTTCGTCGACGGGGGGCGCATCGTCACGTCGGCCGGCGCGCTGGCGGGCATGGACATGTGCCTCCACCTCGTCGGCCGCGATCACGGCCAGGCGGTGGCCGCGCACGCCGCGCGGCTGGCCGTGGCGCCGCTGCACCGCGACGGCGGGCAGGCGCAGTTCATCCGCCACGACCTGCCGCGGGCCGGCGACAGCCTGGCGCCGCTGCTCGACTGGATGCTGGCGCACCTCGACCGGCCGCTCGTCGTGGACGCGCTCGCATCGCGGGCGAACACCAGCCCGCGCACCTTCGCGCGGCGCTTCCGGCAGCAGACCGGCACCACGCCGCTGCAGTGGCTTCTGACGGCGCGCATCCGCCGCGCGCAGGAGATGCTGGAAACGGGCAGCCAAACGATCGATGCCGTCGCGGCGGCCGTCGGCTTCGAGGCGCCGGTGAGCTTCCGCGCCCGCTTCCAGCAGGTCGTCGGGATCAGCCCGCAGGCCTACCGGCGCCGGTTCCACGATGCGGATGCCCGGACGGTCCGGACCTCGCGACGCCGGCATAGACGATCGACGGCGTCCGGCCGTCGCGAAGGGGTAGATGGCCGGCGCCCACGGGATCCGTGACGACCAGGGCCGGTGCCGAGCTCCGCCTGGCGACCAGTTGCGGAAGCGGGCCTGGCATCTCCCTGCACATCCCGGCACATGGACGACATGGATGGCAGCATACACCTCGTCCTGGGCGGCGCCCGCTCCGGCAAGAGCCGGCAGGCCGAGCAGATCGTGACCGGGTTTCCCGCGCCGTTCCGCTACCTCGCCACCGGGCAGGTCCTGGACAACGAGATGCGGGAGCGGGTCGCGGTGCATCGACAGCGCCGGGACGAGCGGTGGCAGACGGTCGAGGTCCCGGTGCGGCTCGCCGACGCCCTCGACGAGGCGGGCGACCGTCCGGTGCTTGTCGACTGCCTCACGCTCTGGCTCACCAACCTGCTCCTGGGGGAGCATGATGTCGGGCAGGCGGTATCGGGGCTGATGGACGCGCTGGCGCGTCGTCGTGCGCCGACGGTGCTGGTGGGGAGCGAGGTGGGGATGGGGATCGTGCCGGAGAACGCGCTGGCGCGGCGGTTCCGCGACGAGGCCGGGCTGCTGCACCAGAGGATCGCCACGGTGGCGGACCGGGTGGTGCTGGTGGTCGCGGGGTTGCCGCTGGTGATCAAGGCCAAAGCGGAACCATGAGCGAGAGCACCGATCCCGACCGCCATCGCATGAAGATGGAGCGGCGCAAGGCGGTGCAGGACCAGGAGGTCGCTTCCAAATCGGTCGAGAAGGGGCTGCTGATCGTCCACACCGGGGCCGGCAAGGGCAAGTCCACCGCCGCGTTCGGGCTGCTGCTGCGCGCTGTCGGGCGCGGCCGGCGCACCGCCGTGGTGCAGTTCATCAAGGGCGCCTGGAGCACCGGGGAGCGCATCGTGCTGGAAGGCTTCGGGCCGTTGGTGGAATGGCACACCATGGGCGAGGGCTTCACCTGGGAAACGCAGGATCGTGCCCGCGATGTCGCTGCCTGCCGCCGCGCCTGGGACGTCACGCTGGGGCTGCTGGCGCGCCCCGACCTGTCGCTCCTGGTGCTGGACGAGCTAAACATCGCGCTCCGCTACGACTACCTTCCGCTCGACGAGGTGCTGGCGGCGTTCGCCGCGCGGCCGCCCATGCTGCACGTCGTGGTGACCGGGCGGAACGCGAAGCCGGCGCTGATCGAGGCGGCGGACCTCGTCACCGAGATGACCCTGGTGAAGCACCACTTCGCCGCGGGTGTGAAGGCGCAGGAAGGGATCGAGTTCTGACCGGAGTGCCGCCGTCCGGCCCGCGACCCGCCTTGGCGCTGATGCTCCAGGGCACCGGCTCCTCGGTGGGCAAGTCGGTGCTGGTGGCTGGGCTGGCGCGGGCGCTGACGCGGCGCGGGATGCGGGTCAGGCCGTTCAAGCCGCAGAACATGTCGAACAACGCGGCCGTCACGCCGGACGGCGGCGAGATCGGGCGGGCCCAGGCGCTGCAGGCCAGGGCCTGCGGCGTGGCGCCGTCGGTGCACATGAACCCGGTGCTGCTGAAGCCGCAAGACGAGACCGGGTCGCAGATCGTGGTGCAGGGGCGGGTGGTCGGCACGGCCCGGGCGCGGGAGTACCAGGCGATCAAGCCCGGGCTGATGCCGTCCGTGCTCGACAGCTTCGCGCGGATGCAGGCGGAGGCAGACATCGTGCTGGTCGAGGGCGCAGGGTCCGCGTCGGAGATCAACCTGCGCCTGAACGACATCGCCAACATGGGCTTCGCCGCCGCGACCGGAACCCCGGTGGTGCTGGTCGGCGACATCGACCGCGGCGGCGTGATCGCGAGCCTGGTCGGCACCCACACTGTGCTGCCGCCGGACGATCGGGCGCGGATCCGGGGCTTCATCGTCAACCGGATGCGCGGCGACTTGTCGCTGTTCGCGGACGGGATGACTGCCATCGCCAGCCACACCGGCTGGGCGCCGATCGGGCTGGTGCCGCATCTCGACGCGTTGCGCGCCCTGCCGGCGGAGGATGCGTCGGAGCTCGATGCGCTGTCGCGGCAGCCGCGGACCGGCGGCAGGATACGCATCGCGGTGCCGCTGCTGCCGATGATCAGCAACTTCGACGACCTTGATCCGCTGCTGGCCGAGCCGGAGGTGGAGTGCGTGCTGGTGCGGTCGGGTCGGCCGCTTCCCGTCGGCTGCGACCTGGTGATCCTTCCCGGTTCCAAGGCGACGATCGCGGATCTCGCCAGCCTGCGCCGCGAGGGCTGGGACATCGACCTCCAGGCGCATCGCCGGCAGGGCGGCCGGGTGCTGGGCTTGTGCGGCGGCTACCAGATGCTGGGCGGGCGGATCGCCGATCCGGACGGGGTCGAGGGATCGCCGGGCGAGGTGCCGGGGCTCGGTCTGCTGTCGGTCGAGACCGTGCTGGGCGGAAACAAGCGCCTCACCGCGTCCGATGGAACGCTGTGTCCGGAGGGCATGCCGTGCAGCGGCTATGAGATGCATCTCGGCCGCACGCGCGGGCCGGACCGGGAGCGCCCGTTCCTGCGGCGCGCCGACGGCAGCGGGGAAGGGGCGGTGTCGGCGGATGGCCGCGTCGGCGGCACCTACCTGCACGGCCTGTTCTGCGGTGACGCCGCGCGGGCCGCGCTGCTGCGGCGGATCGGCCTGGACCCCGAGCCGCGGGATCACGAGGCGGGTGTCGAGGCGGCGCTGGACGCGCTGGCGCGGCACCTGGAGGCGAATCTGGATGTCGACCGGCTGCTCGACCTGGCACGTCGATAGGCGGCGCGAGGCGAGGCTGAGGCGGCGCTACTCCAGGCCGTGATCGTGCAGGTACTGGTGCCAGGGGCTGCGGTCCTGCGAGTCCGAGGCGCAGGACGCGACGGCGAGGCCGACGCACACCAGGCCCAGGCTGGCGAGAAGCGGCCACCGCCTGCGTCCCGCAGCGTTGCCGCGCTGTGCCGCCGGCAACCCTGCGGCGTTGTGGTTCCTGACGCGCACTGGTTCGGAGCCATCCATGACGATCACCTATCTCATCCTGGCGTTCACCCTGCTGGTCGTCGTGGTCGGCCTGGTCGGGATGCTGGCGACCGTTCGCGACACGCTGCGCCGACGCGGCGACCGGGATCCCAGCGTAATCGCCGATTCCGGGGAGGAGTTCGAAGCCGATGTCGGCAAGCCGCCGCCGGGTCCGTGAGCCTGCCCGGGACGGTCAGCTTCCGATGTGGTCGCCGACCAGGCTCATCAGGTAGATGAAGACGAACAGGCCGCCGATCACCAGCGACACGAACAGCCAGCCCTTCATGACGGTGCACTCCACGCGCGGCGGCTCGGCAAGCGGGCCGTTCCGCTCCCGCTCATAATCCAGGGACGGCGGCGGCGCCACCTGCGCATCCGGGTCAGCCCAGCGCCATCAGGCTGGCGTTGCCGCCGGCGGCGGTGGTGTTGACGCTCAGGCTGCGCTCGTGGGTGAGCCATTCCAGCCTGAGGCCGGCGTCGTCCCGGTCCAGCCGGTGCAGCGGGACGATCGCGCCGTCGCGCGCCGCCAGCTCCCGCGCCAGGGCGGGGAGGCATCCCGCGCTGGCAAGCGCCGCCGCCGGCGTTGCGGAAGCGTGATCCCAGGACACCAGCTCCGGCATGGCCGCGACCACCTGCGCCAGGGTGGCGACATCGGCGTCGGGCCGGCGCAGCAGCGCCTGGTTGCCGGCCGCGAGCGCCGCCATGAGCTGCAGCAGCAGGTCGTCCTCGTGCCCGGCCACGCACAGTACCAGCCCACGCGGACGCAGCGCATAGCTGTTGCGCTCGCCCACCGGGCCGGGCAGCACGCGCTCCTCGCCGAGCGGGCCACGTGCGGCCAGGGCGGCGCAGGCCGGCATGGCCGGGTGGCCTGCGAGCAGGGCGAGCAGCCGGCGTGCCGGATCCGGCGTGCCGCCCGGCAGCAGGGCGGCGTCGGCCGCGGCACGGCGCAGCCGGTGCAGGATCAGCGGGCCGCCGGCCTTCGGTCCGGTGCCGGACAGGCCGGTGCCGCCGAACGGCTGGCTGCCCACCACGGCGCCGATCAGGTTGCGGTTGACATAGACGTTGCCGGCATTGCTGCGCCCGGCAGCCCTGTGCATCGTCTCGTCGATCCGGGTGTGCACGCCGAAGGTGAGGCCGTAGCCGGTGGCGTTGATCGCGTCGATCAGCGCCTCCATGCCCCCTTCCGGATAGCGCAGGACGTGCAGCACCGGGCCGAACACCTCGGCGCCGAGCTGTGCAATCGTGCCGATCTCGATCAGGGCCGGCGCCACGAAGCAGCCGTGGTCGCAGTCCGGCGCGAGGGTGGCGCGGGTGACCCGGCAGCCGCCCGCCGCCATGCGCGCCACGTGCGCCTCGATCGCGGTCCTGGCCTCGTCGCCGATCACCGGGCCGACGTCGGTGCGCAGCAGGCCGGGGTCGCCGACGCGCAGCTCGGCGAGCGCCCCCTTCAGCATGCGCAGCGTGCGGTCCGCCGCCTCCTCCTGCACGCACAGCACGCGCAGCGCCGAGCAGCGCTGGCCGGCGGAGTCGAAGGCGGAGGCCAGCGCGTCCACCACCACCTGTTCGGGCAGGGCGGCGCTGTCCACCACCAGGGCGTTCTGGCCGCCGGTCTCGGCGATCAGCGGGATCGTGCCGCGCACGGCGTCGGCATGCGGCGCAAGGGCGCGGGCGATCGACTGCGCGACCGCGGTGGAGCCGGTGAACATCACCGCGCCGATGCGCCGGTCGGACACCAGGGCGGCTCCCACCGCGCCGTCGCCGGGAAGGAACTGCAGCGCGTCGCGCGGGATGCCGGCCTCGTGCAGCACGCGCACCGCCAGGGCGGCGATCAGCGGCGTTTCCTCGGCGGGCTTGGCCAGTACCGCGTTGCCGGCGGCGAGTGCTGCCGCGATCTGGCCGACAAAGATCGCGAGCGGGAAGTTCCACGGGCTGATGCACACCACCGGGCCGAGCGGGAGCCCGGCCTCGAAGCCGGGCTCGCGGATCCCCGCCGCGTAGTAGCGCAGGAAGTCCACCGCCTCGCGCACCTCGCCGACCGCGTTGGCGGCCGACTTGCCGGCCTCGCGGATGATCGGTCCGAGCAGGTCGGGCAGCATCGCCTCCAGCCGGTCGGCGGCGGCATCGAGACAGGCTGCGCGGTCGGTGGGCGGGAGCGCGTTCCAGCGCGCGGTGGCGTCGATCGCCGCCGTCACGGCGCCTGGCACGTCGCCCGGCTGCACGTCGCGGCAGCGTCCGACCAGGGAGCGGCGATCGGCCGGGTTGGCGCAGTCGCGCCAGGCACCGTCGGCGGCCGGGAACGCCAGCAGCGGCTCGGCCAGCAGCGTTTCCCCGGGCGCGTCGATCCGGTCTGCCAGCGCCGCCAGCACGTCCTCCGAGGCGAGGTCGAGCCCGGCGGCGTTGCGTCGCGCGGGCCCGAACAGTGCCGCCGGCAGCGGGATCGACGGGTGCGGCGTGCCGGGCGGCACCGCGGCCGCGGCGAGGCGCACCGGGTCGGCCACCAGGTCGGACACGGGCTCGTCCGGATCGGCGATGCGGTTGACGAACGAGCTGTTGGCGCCGTTCTCCAGCAGGCGTCGCACCAGGTAGGCGAGCAGCGTCTCGTGGGTGCCGACGGGGGCGTAGATCCGGCAAGGCCGGTCCAGCCCGCCGGGCCCGACCACCTGCTCGTACAGCGCCTCGCCCATGCCGTGCAGGCACTGGAACTCGTACTGGTCGGGCGCGAACTCCGGGCCGGTCATCGCCATGATCGCGGCGACGGTCTGCGCGTTGTGGGTGGCGAACTGCGGGAACACCGCGTCCGGCGCGTCGAGCAGCAGGCGCGCGCAGGCGAGGTAGGACAGGTCGGTGTGCAGCTTGCGCGTGAACACCGGATAGTCCGACATTCCTCCTTCCTGCGCGCGCTTGATCTCGCTGTCCCAGTAGGCGCCCTTCACCAGCCGCACCATCAGCCGGTGGCTTGTCGCACGTGCCAGCGCCACCAGGTGCGCGATCACCGCCGGCGTGCGCCGCCCGTAGGCCTGGATCACGAAGCCGATGCCATTCCAGCCGACGAGGTCCGGCTGCCCGCACAGGCTTTCGAGCAGGTCGAGCGAGATCTCGAGCCGGTCTGCCTCCTCGGCGTCGATGTTCAGCCCGACATCGTGCTGCCGCGCCAGGCTGGCGAGACCGGCCAGCCGCGGCAGCAGCTCGGCGTGCACCCGGTCCTGCTGCGCACGGGAATACCGTGGATGCAGCGCCGACAGCTTGATCGAGATGCCGGCGCCGTCAAGCAGGCCGCGAACGCCGTCTTGCGCGTCCGGGG
>CAXUDP010000008.1:11896-35169 GCA_964249735.1 uncultured Acetobacteraceae bacterium
GTCCCGCGCGCCCGAGGCGCGACGGTTGTGCGCGCCGATCGCGCGGATGGCGCGCTCGTAGCCGGCAAGGTACGCCTGCGCGTCCGCCTCGGTCAGCGCAGCCTCGCCCAGCATGTCGAACGAGTAGCGGAAGCCGTGCCGCTCGCGCTTCGCGGCGGCGCGCAGCGCGTCCTCGATGGTCTCGCCGACCACGAACTGCTCGCCCAGCACCCGCATCGCGCGGTCCATCGCGGCACGGATCAGCGGCTCGCCGCCGCGCCGCAGCACGCGCAGCAGCGCGCCGGGCAGCCCGCCCTGTTCGCCGACTCGGCCGCTCCCGTGCAGCCGCCCGGTGATCAGCAGGCCCCAGGTGGCGGCGTTCACGAACAGCGACGCGCTCTGCCCGAGATGCGCGCCCCAGTCGCCGTTGCCGATCTTGTCGCGGATCAGCCGGTCGCGTGTGGCGGGATCCGGCACGCGCAGCAGCGCCTCCGCCAGGCACATCAGGGCCACGCCCTCCTGGCTGGACAGGGCGTATTCGCGCATCAGCCCTTCCACCGGACCGGGGCGGCCACGCGCGCGCAGGGCCTCGACCAGCCGGGTGGCCAGACCGGTGGCCGAATCGGGCGTGACCGGTGCGATCCGCAGCAGCTCGGCGACGCAGTCAGGCTCGGGCCGCCTCGTGTCGGCGGTGATGCGGCGGCGTGTGTCGGAGCGGGCGCGCCAGGCCGGCGCGAAGCCGCGCACCTCGGCAGGTGCCACGCCTAGGAGCGTCCGGTCGTCGTGCATCGTGTCCATTCCGTCCATCCCCGCTGCCCGCGCGTCCCACCATAGCCCGGCGCGTCGGGCCCGTGTTGATCCGCGTCCCCGGCTCGCCCATCTTCCGGTGCCGGCCCGGCGCACCGATCCGGAGGAGATGATGGCGGACGATCCCTACGAGATTCTTGGGCTTCCGCGGGACGCCGACAAGGAGGCGATCCGCAAGGCCTACCGGCGGCTGGCGAAGGACAGCCATCCCGACCTCCATCCCGGCGACGCGGCGGCGGAGGAACGGTTCAAGCGCCTCGGCCTGGCCAACGCCCTGCTGTCGGACCCGGACCAGCGCGCCCGCTACGACCGCGGCGAGATCGATGGGAGCGGGCAGGAACGGCCGCCGCCGCGCAGCGCCTATCGGGACTACGCGCAGGGTCCGCAAGGCCAGCGCTACGCCGCCGGGTTCGCCGGCGCCGGACCCGACGGGGAGGATCTGGGCGACATCTTCGGCGACCTGTTCGGCCGCGGGCGTCGCCCCGAGCCGCGCGGTCCGCGCCGCGGCGAGGACCGCAGCTACGCGCTCGGCATCGGCTTCGTGGACGCCATCAACGGCGCCACCCGACGCATCACCCTGCCGGGCGGCGCCACGCTGGACGTCAAGGTGCCGGCGGGGATCACCGACGGGCAGGTGCTCCGCCTGCGCGGCAAGGGCGAGGCCGGCCGCGACGGCGGTGCGGCCGGCGACGCGCTGATCCGGATCGAGGTGGCGCCGGATCCCCGCTTCGTGCGCGACGGCGACGACCTGCGCACCGAGCTGGCGGTGACGCTGAAGCAGGCGGTGCTGGGCGCCTCGGTGCAGGTGCCGACCCCGGCCGGGCCGGTGTCGATGACCGTGCCGCCCGACTCCGACACCGGCCGGGTGCTGCGGCTGCGCGGCCGCGGCGTGCCGGCCCGGGCGGGCGGGGAGGCGGGCAACCTCCTGGTCACGCTGCGCGTCGGGATCGGCCCGGTGGACGACGCGCTGCGCGACTTCCTGCGCGGCTGGATGCCGCCGCTGACAACGGTTGGTGCCGAATGATCACCATCGAGACGCTGTGCATCCGCCTGGGGCGTGCCGATCCGGCCGAGGTTGAGGAATGGGTGGCGCGCGCCTGGGTCAGGCCGGACGGGGCACCCGGACACTACCTGTTCCACCCGATCGACGAGGCGCGTGCCCGGCTGATCCTGGAGCTGCGCGACGAGCTGCATGTCGGCGAGGAGATGCTGCCGATGGTGCTGTCGCTGCTGGACCAGCTCTACGCCGCGCGCCGCCACATGCGCCGGGTCCACGACGCGATCGCCTCGCGTGCCGATCCGGCGCTGCGCGACGAGCTGGCGCGGCTGCTGCGCGAGCTGCCGGAGCCGGGATGAACGGCCGCAAGGAGCCGACGCCCGGCACCTGCTGCGGGGCGATGGGGAGCGGGGGGAACGCCGCGGTCGCATCGCGGACTCGTGTGCTCGTCGCCGACGCGGCGGATGTGCGTGCGGTCGTCTCCAGGGCGCTTCGTGCTGCCGGCTACGCGACGGTGGAGGCGTGCGACGGTGCGGAAGCGCTCAGGCTGATCGAGGGCCCGGCCGGGATCGGGCTGGTGGTGACCGACATCGACATGCCGGGCTTCGGCGGGCTCGACGTGGCGAGTCGCGCACGCGCGCACGATCCCGTCGTGCCGATCCTGTTCATCACCGAGCACACCGACGCCGTCACCGACCGCGTCACCCCGCCGCCCTGCTACTGCCTGTCCAAGCCGTTCACCGCGGCCGTGCTGGTGGAGGTGGCCGATCGCCTGCTGGCGCCGCCACGAACAACGACGTCAGGCCTGGAAATGATTGATTAAGGTTCTGTCGGCATGATCGCGGTCCTGACGCCGATGGAGCCGCACGTGACAATCGACACAAGCCTGGATGTCCTTATCGTCGACGACTACAAGACGATGCTTCGAATCATCCGCAACCTGCTCAAGCAGATCGGCTTCGAGAACGTCGACGAGGCCGCGGACGGCACGGAGGCGCTGAGCAAGCTGCGCGCCAAGCGCTACGGTCTGGTGATCAGCGACTGGAACATGTCGCCGATGACCGGCCTGGAGCTGCTGCAGGCGGTCAGGGCCGACGCCAAGCTGGCGACGCTCCCGTTCATCATGATCACCGCGGAAAGCAAGACCGAGAACGTCGTCGCGGCGAAGCAGGCCGGCGTGTCCAACTACATCGTCAAGCCGTTCAACGCCGAGACGCTGCAGGGCAAGATCGAGAAGGTGCTCGGCCATGGTTGAGACAGCCACTGACGCCAAGGTCGACGTCAGGGCGCTGGCCGAGAAGCTGACCGACATCTGCGCGTCCTACCCGTCGGTGCGCCCGCAGATGGTGGCCGACGTGGTGCGCGCGGTGATCGACACGCTCGGCGGCGAGCTGTCGGCGCACGAGACCGAGCTGCTGGGCGAGATCGAGGATCTCGGCCGCACCATCGCGCTGGCCAAGGAGGAGATCGCGGCGCTCCGCACGGAAGCGTCGTCCGGGACCGCAGTGTCGAGTGCCAGCGAGGAGCTCGACGCCGTGGTCTCGCACACCGCCGATGCCACCAACGCCATCCTCGAGGCCTGCGAGCGTCTGGACGACGCGTGCGCCTCGGCCGCCGGACCGGACGCCGCCACGGTGCAGGACGCGACCATGCGCATCTACGAGGCGTGCAGCTTCCAGGACATCACCGGCCAGCGCATCACCAAGGTGGTCACCACCCTCAAGACCGTCGAGAGCAAGGTGAACCGCATCATCGAGACCTTCGGACGCAGCCGCTGGGACGACGTCCAGGCCGCCTCGCTCTCGTCGGATGGCCGCCCGGACGCGCACCTGCTGAACGGTCCGCAGCTTCCGGTTGCCGCGATGGGGCAGGCCGCGATCGACGCGCTGCTCGCCGACTTCTGAGACGTCGGCCGGAAGCGGGCTAGTCTGGGCCCGACGCGGGACGGGCCACTTCGGCGGGAAGTGGTCCAGCCCGGCGCCGCTGGATCAGGTCGGCTGCCAGCTGCGGACGACGTGGCCGATGTCTGCGCGGCTGAGGTTCATGTCGGCCAGTTCGCGATCGCTGCACTGCGACAGCTCGGCGAGCAGACGGGCGCGCTCGCGACGGGCGGCGCGGGCGGTGCCGACCCCGGTCAGGAACGAACGGACGATGGCGGGAACGCCGCTCTGGACGCTGGATCGAAGGGTGTCTGCAGTGGTGGTGGTCATGTGAGCCTCCTGGCTTCCTGTTTTGCTGCACCGCAACATAGGGTGGCTGCCACGGGTTGTCGAGGTTTTATGCTGCGATGCAGCATCCTCGCGTCGACGTGATCCCGGACCCCGATCGAGGCTGCGAGTCGTACCCAGGAGGAGCGCGGGGCGTGCCCGTGACAGACCGCCTCGGCGACCGCGACCTCCGGCGCCCCCTCCGATGCACCCGCACGGCATGACGGCGCTCAAGGAGCGGTGGCGGTGGCGGTGTCACCGGTGGCGGGCTTTCGACAAAGCGACGTCGGCATGCCGAGGGACTATCCTGCCTGCAGAAGGATCCTGACATGGATGGCAGGTCGGACCATGACCCGCATGGCCCGCGCTGGAGCATTCTTGTCCCCGGCTTCGTCGTCACGATGGTCGCGTCGTTGAGCGTCCATGCAGGGATGATCCACTACCTGCACGTGCCATACCCGTACGCGCTGCCGCATACGGGATGGCCCGTCTTCCCCGACTTCGTCGCGATGAGCTGTGCCACCATCGCGATCTGCGCGCTCGTGCGACCCAAGCTGACGCCGCTGGCGCTTGCGACACGGATCCTCGTCCTGTTCCTTCTCGTCGCCGCCTTGAACGAGGAGCTGTTCAGGGACGTCTTCATGAACATGATCAACGCCACGCCGGTCACGATCTATCCGGTCGTGCAATGGCTGCCGAAACTGGTTCCGCTCGCTGCGCTGGCTGCGATCGTCGTGTGGTCTTCCGCGATGATGTCATCGACGTTGCGAAGGGCGTTCGGAGGGATCCTGATCGGCAGCCTGGTCTTCATGATCAAGATCGCGACGGACAGCGTGTTCGCGTATCTGCTCGCCGCCATCGAGTATCTCGATCCCGCGAACCGCTTCGACCCGCCCTACGACTATCGCATCCTGATCCCCGCCTACCTTTCCTACGCGGAACCGGTCGCGGCGAGCTTCGCGGTCGGCCTGGTGGCCTGGGACCGATTGTCCCGGCACGCACCGACGCGGATCGTGCAGTTGGCCGCATTGATCCTGCTGGCCACGGGACCCGTGTTCAAGACGTTCATCAACATCCTTTATGCGCGGACGGATGCCGCGACGGCGATGCTGAGCGTCGGCCAGTTCTCGTTGGAGTCGATCGCGCTGGGCCTGTTGACCGGCCTGTCTCTCACCCCGGCGCACGAAAGCCCCGCGTCGGCGGAATGATCACCGGTGTCCGGCATCTTCTGTTGCCTGTCGAGGGGATCAGGACGATGAAGCGTTCTGGCGCGCCCTGGTGGACTCGAACCACCGACCCACAGCTTAGAAGGCTGTTGCTCTATCCGACTGAGCTAAGGGCGCGCGGGAACCGGCGAGCGGATCAATGGGTCCAGTTCTGCCGGCGGTCGTAGCGGAAGTTGTCGGCATACGCCTTGGGACGGCGGATGCGCGCCGCCGGCAGCTCGATGTCGTAGGCGATGCCC
Organism: uncultured Acetobacteraceae bacterium; assembly: GCA_964249735.1. Taxonomy (GTDB): domain Bacteria; phylum Pseudomonadota; class Alphaproteobacteria; order Acetobacterales; family Acetobacteraceae; genus Lichenicola. The sequence goes on from CAXUDP010000008.1 coordinate 17,352, forward strand.
TGACGCTCCGCATACGCCACCGCGTCCTCCCGGCTCGGGAAGCGCAGCGCCACCTGGCTCCTGGTGTCGCCGCTGCCGAACCAGCCCATCAGCGGGTCCTGTTGGCGCTGTTCGGCCTGGCCGTAGTCGAGGATCCAGTCGTGACTATGGGCCTGGCCCGACTGGCTCGAGTCCTTGGGCTGCTGGAAGATGCGGGCTCGCGTCACGTTGCCACCTTTCTGGGTCGCCTCTGCCGGGCCGGCCTGGTCGGGGCGCCCGGACTCGAACCGGGGGCCTCGTGTACCCAAAACACGCGCGCTACCAGGCTGCGCCACGCCCCGAACCGCCAGAACCTATGGATCCGGGCTACCCCTGGCAAGGGCGGCAAGCGCCGGGCGCAGACGGCCGCCACCGGCGCCAAGCGCCGTCACCGCTTCCCGCGCCGACAGCCCGAGCGCCACCAGCACCGCGGGCTTCACCCGCCCGTCGGTCGCGGCCAGCGCCGCCGCCGCCCCCGCCGCGTCGCATCCCGCCAGCTCCGCCACCATTGCGACCGCGCGCCGGCGCAGCTTGGCGTTGCGCGCCTGCATGTCGACCATGCGTCCGGCGTGGACCCGGCCGAGCCCGGTCATCATCGCCGTTGACAGCAGGTTCAGCGCCACCTTCTGTGCCGTGCCTGCCTTCAACCGCGTCGATCCGGCGATCGGTTCCGCGCCGGTGGCCAGCAGGATCGGATGCCCGGCCGCCGCCAGCAGCGCGCTGCCGGCACTGTTGGCGAGCCCGACCGTCAGCGCGCCCTGCTCCCGGGCCGCCGCGACGACGGCCACGGTGAACGGGGTGCCTCCGCTCGCCGCCACCCCGATCACCACGTCGCGTGGCCCGATCCCTGCGGACGCCACCTGCGCCCGTGCGTCGTCCGAGTCGTCCTCCGCGTTCTCCACCGCCTGCGTCAGCGCCCGGACGCCGCCCGCGATCAGAAGCACCAGCCGGTCGCGCGGCCAGTCGAAGGTCGGCTCCAGCTCGGCCCCGTCCTGTGCCCCAAGCCGACCAGAGCTGCCCGCGCCAGCATAGGCCAGACGGCCGCCATCGCGCAGGCGCGGCACCGCCGCTTCCACCGCACCGGTGATGGCGCCGACCGCTGGCCCGATCGCGGCCACCGCGGCGAGCTGGCCCTCCCACAGCCCCTCGACCTGGTCGCGCACCGACCAGCCGTCCAGGAACAGGTGCCGGGCGCTGACCGCCTCGGTGGCAGCCGGCCGATCAGCCAGGATCGACGCCCTGCCGCGCCAGCGGCGGCACGAACGACGGCGCCGTGTCCCACGGGAACAGGATCCAGGTGTCCTGCGGCACCTCGACCACGTAGTGGTCGGTGAACGGCAGCCCCGCCGGCTTCGCATAAAGGCAGGCGAACCGTGCCCGCGGCAGCAGGCGGCGCACCACCTGCGCGGTCACGCCGGAGTCGACCAGGTCGTCGATGATCAGGAAGCCGTCGCCGTCGCCGGCGGCACTCGGCGGCTTGAGCACCGTGGGCTCGCCCTGGAGCCGCTCGCTGTCCAGCGCCTGCTGCCCTTCCGGCGCCTGGTCGTATGACGATACCGACACGCTTTCCACCAGCCGGCAGTCGAGCTCGCGGCCGATGATCGCCGCCGGGATCAGCCCGCCGCGCGTGATGGCGACGATGCCGGCGAACGGCCCGTCGGCGATCAGCTGCCCGGCCAGCGTGCGGGCGTCGCGATGCAGCTGGTCCCAGGTCACGGTGGCGTAGCCGGCCGCCGCCATCAGAACAGCCTGCCGCCGTCCGGCACCTTGTGGTCGGGCCGCACCAGCACGACCTCGCCGTTGGCATCCGGCAGGCCGAGCACCAGCACCTCGCTCAGGAACGGCCCGATCTGGCGCGGCGCGAAGTTCACCACCGCGCAGACCTGCCGGCCGATCAGCTGGTCCGGCTTGTAGTGCCGGGTGACCTGGGCCGAGGAGCGCTTGATGCCGAGCGGCGTCCCGAAATCGATCCACAGCCTGATCGCCGGACGCCTCGCCTCTGGAAACGGCTGCGCGTCGGTGACGGTGCCGACCCGTATGTCGAGCTGGGCGAAGACGTCGGTGCCGACGGGATCGGAGGGTTCGGACATTCGACCGTTCTTGCCGCCAACCAGGCCGGTTGCCAAGCGCTATCGAGCGCTGAACCAGGGTCGTCGCCGTCGGCCTGGCTCCCGGAGTAGGGATCGAACCTACGACCGAGCGATTAACAGTCGCTTGCTCTACCGCTGAGCTATCCGGGACCGGCGGCGCACCCTATAGCGGAGCCTGCGCCGGCGCGTAAAGCCTTCGGGGAACGGGTTTCGCCGCAAGGCCGCCGTTGTCGCGGGACCGGGCCGGGGGAAGGGGGCCGCCAGCATGGAACAGCCCGCACGTCCGGGTCTCGGCCGCCGCCCGCTTCTGGGCGCCGGCGCCGGAATCGGGCTGGCCGTCGCCAGCGCCCTGGTGGTGCGCAACCAGCTCCGCCACCCGTATCGCGACAAGACCTCCCATCCGGACGGCCGCTACCGCCGCCTGGTGCTGAGCTGCCCGCACCCGGAGCACGATCCGGTGCTGATGGTCGCGGTGCACCAGGGCATGTTCGCCCGCTACAACCTCGACGTGACGGTGGAGGGCGGCTTCGCGTCCGGACAGGAAGCGGTGGCGCAGCTGCACCCGGGCGCCGCCGACGTGGCGGTGGCGCCGGCGCTGTCCTGGCTGCCGCGCCTGCTGGGCGGCCTGGATGCGCGCCTGGTCTGCGGCCTGCAGAGTGGCAGCGCCCGGCTGCTGGTGGACCGCCATTCGCCGATCAGGCGGATCGAGGACCTGCACCGCAAGGCGATCGGCGTCGCCGATTTCGGCGCCGACCGACTGTTCTTCTCCATCATGATGCGTCGCAAGGGCATGGACCCGAACCACGACGTGTCCTGGGTGCAGCTGTCGTCGGGGCAGTTCGGGCAGGCCCTGGCGGAGCGGCGCGTGCAGGCGGTGGCGGGCCACGACCCGGTGATCTGGAACCTGCGCGAGCAGCTGCACCTCCACGAGCTGGCGAGCAGCATGACCGGCAGCTACGGCACCCGCGTCAGCCGCGTGCTCGGCGTTGGCGGCGGCCTGCTGCGCGCCGACCCGGCGGCCGCGGTGTCGTTGGTGCTGGCGGTGCAGGAAGCAGCAGGGGCGGTGCAGCGCCATCTCGGCGAAACCGCCAGCATCCTGGCCGACCAGCTGCCCGACATGGACCAGCAGACGCTTGAGCGGATGCTGCGTGCCGAGGGCCACGCGGTGCACCCCGTCGGTCGTGAGCTGCGCGAGCAGGTAGCGCAGTACATCGACGAGATGAAGCTGATCGGCCTGGCGCCCGACGAGGCGGATTCAGGCGCGCTGGCCGGACGCTTCTGTCCGACCGTCATCCACGGATGAGGACCGCGTGACTCCGGGCTGACCTGACGCATGCGGCAGACGCGCCACAGCCTCACGCGGAAATAGCGCCACCCGTTCGAAACCCTTCCATCCGGCCGCTATTCTCTGCATTCAGTGAGCCATTGCAGAATTGCGCAGTCATGAACGTGATTTCATCTTCTCCCCCAACCCGTGTCGCCTTTCCTGACCGGACCGACGCCGCGTCGGCATATCGGCGGCTTCATGCGCTCGAGCGGCGCGGCGCGGACGGCTGTCACATCCTGCGCATCGCGATGCGGACGGCGATGCCGGGACGGATCGCCGCGGTGTCGTCCTTCGGGGCGGAGTCGGCGGTGCTGTTGTCGATCATCGCCGGGATCGACCCGTCGATGCCGGTGGTGTTCCTGGACACCGCTAGGCACTTCCCGGAAACCCTTGCCTACCGCAGCGATCTGGCGCGACGGCTGGGCTTGTCCGACGTGCGCGATGTCGTGCCGGCCGCACTTGCAGTGGCGGACCGCGACCCGTCCGGCGAGCTCTGGCATTTCGATCCCGACGCGTGCTGCGACCTGCGCAAGGTGGAGCCGCTGGAGCAGGCGCTGCACGGTTTCGACGGCTGGATCAGCGGGCGCAAGCGCCACCAGGCCGCCACCCGCGCCGCCCTGCCGTTCGTCGAGTTCGACGGTCGCCGGGTCAAGCTCAACCCGCTCGCCGACTGGACCGCCGACCGGATCCGCGACGAGATGGCGCGTCGGCGTCTGCCCCAGCACCCGCTGGCCGATCGCGGCTACCGCTCGATCGGCTGCTCGACCTGCACCCGCGCGGTCGGCGCCCAGGAGTCCGACCGCTCCGGCCGCTGGTCCGGCCTCGGCAAGGTCGAGTGCGGCATCCATCGCGTGCCGGCGGAGGCCTGACCGCCGCGTTGCCCGCGGCCTGCTCCCCTGGTAACCAGGACCGGCGCGAGAGTGACGGAACGGTAGACGTAGTCGACTCAAAATCGACCGCCGCAAGGCATGGGGGTTCGAATCCCCCCTCTCGTACCAGCCCCTCCGGCGGACCGCTCCCCATGCCCATCGACCGCCCAAGCCGACGTCCCGCCAACCCCTGCTTCTCCTCCGGCCCTTGCGCCAAGCGCCCCGGCTGGGACCTCGACGCCCTGTCCGGCGCTCTGCTTGGCCGCAGCCACCGCGCGCCCGACGCCCGGGCCCGGCTGGCCGAGGTGATCGACCGCAGCCGCGCTTTGCTCGGCCTGCCGCTCGATTGGCGGCTCGGCATCGTACCCGGCTCCGACACCGGTGCCGTGGAGCTGGCGATGTGGTCGCTGCTCGGCCCCCGTGGCGTCGACGTGCTGTCCTTCGACACCTTTTCCGCCGCCTGGGCCAACGACGTGGTGGCCCAGCTCCGGCTCGACGACGCTCGCGTGCTGGACGCCGAGTACGGCACGCTGCCAGACCTCCAGGTGGTGGACTGGTCCCGCGACGTGGTGTTCGCCTGGAATGGCACGACCTCCGGCGTCTGCCTGCCGGGTCCCGAGGCGATCCCGTCGCAGCATGACGGCCTCGCAATCTGCGACGCCACCTCCGCCGCCTTCGCCATGGAGCTGCCCTGGGACCGGCTCGACGTGGTGACCTGGTCCTGGCAGAAGGTTCTCGGCGGCGAGGCCGCGCACGGCATGCTGGCGCTGTCGCCGCGTGCGGTCGAGCGCCTGGAGGCGATTCCCCCGCCGCGACCGCTGCCCAAGCTGTTCCGCCTGACTGCGCCGTCCCCTTCCGGCAGCCACCGCCTGATCGAGGGCATCTTCCACGGCGACACCATCAACACCCCCTCGATGCTCTGCGTCGAGGACGCGCTCGACGGCCTGCGCTGGGCCGAGCGCATCGGCGGCCTGCCTGCCCTGATCGCCCGCACCCGCGCCAACCTCGATGCCATCGCCGAATGGGAGCGGGAGTCCGACTGGGTCTCCTTTCTTGCCGCTGACCCGCGCACCCGCTCCAGCACCTCGATCTGCCTGCGCCTCGGCGGGCCCTGGTTCGACGCCCTCGCAACCGGACAGCGCGCGACGGTCGCCAAACGCCTGGCACAGCTTCTGCACGACGAGGGCGCCGCCCTCGACGCCGGCAGCTACCGCGATGCCCCGCCTGGCCTGCGCCTTTGGGGCGGCGCTACCGTCGAGACGGCCAATCTCGAAGCGGCGCTTCCCTGGCTGGATTGGGCCTGGGGCGAGACGATGCGGCTGACCGGGGTTTGAGCCGAGCCCGGCAAGGGCCGGCGGCCCCTGCACCCCATCCGTTGGCACTGGAGGGGCGACCGAGCGCACTCCCGGCATCATGGGCTTCCGCACCTTGCTGTGGCCGTTGCGCGGAAGCCCAGGGCCGCAGGTTCATCGAGGCGCAACTGCCCGAGGACATCGACCGCGTGCCGACAGCCATACCTTTCCAGGCGCCCATCCGCCGGCCGCGATAGCTCCGCCCGAGCAGGACCGCACGACCCCCAGCGATCGCCAGCATCCTGACGATCACCCGGAACGACAGCGCCGTCGCACCCCCGCCGCTCCGTAGGCAGCCTTTCCCGCCTAGCCAAATCCGGAACCAGCCACAGCACGCACTGAACCGCCAGGGGGACACCGTCCGAACTATCAGGCATCCGCGCGCCCTGGCCCGCTCGCCTCCGCTTCAAGCTGGCGGGCGTGGGTGATATGACCCCGCCATGAATGACGACCCCTCCGCCTCCAGCCCGGCCCTGTTGCCGGCAGGCCTGCGCGACCTGCTCCCGCCCGACGCGGAAGCGGAAGCGCTCGGCGTCGAGGCGCTGATGGCGGTGTTCTCCGCCCACGGCTACGAGCGGGTGAAGCCGCCGCTGCTGGAGTTCGAGGACAGCCTGCTGTCCGGCTCCGGCTCGGCGATTGCGGAGCAGACCTTCCGTTTGATGGACCCCGACACCCACCGCATGATGGGCCTGCGCCCCGACATGACTCCGCAGGTGGCGCGCATCGCGGCGACCCGCCTGGTGAACGCCCCGCGTCCGCTCCGCCTGTCCTATGCCGGCGCCTGCGTGCAGCTGCACGGCGGCGCGCTCAGCAGCGACCGCCAGGTCAGCCAGGCCGGCATCGAGCTGATCGGTCCCGACACCCCGGAGGCCGACGCCGAGATCGTCGCGGTCGGCGCGGAAGCACTGGCCGCACTCGGCCTCCAGCGGATCAGCTTCGACCTCACCATGCCCCCCTTGGCGCCCGCCCTGATCGAAGCGGGCGGCGTTCCCGACGTCGACCGCCCGGCGCTGCTGCGAGCGCTGGACCGCAAGGACGCCGCCGCGGTGGACCGCCAGGGCGGCCCGCTCGCCCGCGTGCTGACCGACCTCCTGCTGTGCGCCGGCCCCGCCCTGCCGGCGCTGGAGGTGCTGCGCGTGGCCCCGCTGCCGCCGGCCGCGCGGGCGCTCAGCGACCGGCTGGAAGCCACCGTTGCCGCGATCGCCGCAGTGGCGCCGGAGCTGCGCCTGACGCTCGATCCGATCGAGTTCCGCGGCTGGCGCTACCACACCGGAGTCTGCGTCACCGTGTATGCCGCTGGCCGGCACGAGGAGCTCGGCCGCGGCGGCCGCTACGGTGGTGGCGGCGGCGGCGAGCCCGCCTGCGGCCTCACCCTGCGCACCGAGGCGCTGCTGCGCGCGGCTCCCCCGGCGTCCGGACGGCGGCGCGTGTTCGTGGGGCAGGGCGGCGACCGCGACGCCGCCCGCCTCCTGCGCCGCGACGGCCACGCAACGGTGGCCGCCCTCGGCCGGGTCGACGACGAGGCCGCGGAAGCCCGTCGCCTCGGCTGCACCCACCTGCTGTGCGGCACTGCCGTCGTGCCGCTGGACGCCTGATCCCACCCGACCGACGCCCTTCCGGAGCCAGCACCCCATGTCCAACGTCACCGTGATCGGCGCCCAGTGGGGCGACGAGGGAAAGGGCAAGATCGTCGACTGGCTGGCCAGCCGCGCCGAGATCGTGGTGCGGTTCCAGGGGGGCCATAACGCCGGGCACACCCTGGTGGTGGGCAACCAGACCTACAAGCTGAGCCTGCTGCCGAGCGGCTTGGTGCGCGGCAAGCTGGGCATCATCGGCAACGGCGTGGTGGTCGACCCCGAGGCGCTGCTGGGCGAGATCGATCGGGTGCGCGGGCAGGGGCTCGCCGTCGGCCCCGACACCCTGCGCATCTCCGAAGCCGCCACCCTGATCCTGCCGGTGCACGGCGCCCTCGACCGCGCCCGCGAGGCCGCCCGCGGCGAGCGCCGCATCGGCACCACCGGACGCGGCATCGGCCCTGCCTACGAGGACAAGGTGGCGCGCCGGGCGATCCGCCTGTGCGACCTGGCCGAGCCGGACACCCTGGACTGGAAGCTCGACGAGATCCTGCTGCACCACAACACCCTGCTGGCCGGCCTCGGCGCCGACACCTTCTCCAAGGACGCACTGCTCCACTACCTCCTGGATCTGGCGCCCCGCCTGCTGCCCTACGTCGAGCCGGTCTGGGAGCGCCTGGACGAGGCCCGGCGGGCCGGCACCCGCGTCCTGTTCGAGGGCGCACAAGCAGTCATGCTCGACGTCGACCACGGCACCTACCCGTTCGTGACCAGCTCCAACACGGTCGCCGCCAACGCGGCCACAGGCAGCGGGGTGGGGCCGAACGCCGTCGGCTTCGTGCTTGGCATCGCCAAGGCCTATGCCACCCGAGTCGGCGCCGGCCCGTTCCCGAGCGAGCTGCACGACGAGACCGGCCAGCTGCTCGGCGCCCGCGGCCACGAGTTCGGCACCGTCACCGGCCGGCCGCGACGCTGCGGCTGGTTCGACGCGGTGCTGGTGCGACGCGCCGTGCGGGTCGGCGGCATCACCGGCCTCGCCCTGACCAAGCTCGACGTGCTGGACGGGCTTCCCGCCATCCGCATCTGCACCGGCTACCGCCTGGACGGGCAGCCGGTGCGCCATCTCCCCGCAGCTCCCGCGGCGCAGGCGCGTGTCGAGCCGGTCTACGAGACCCTGGACGGCTGGCAAGACAGCACCCGCGGCGCCCGGTCCTGGGGCGCGCTGCCGGCGGCTGCGATCAAGTACGTCCGGCGCATCGAGGAACTGGTCGAGGCGCCGGTGACGCTGCTGTCCACCAGCCCGGAGCGCGACGACACCATCCTGATGCGCGATCCGTTCGAGAGCTGAGCCGGCGTCTCCTGCCTTAAGCCGGGCTTAACCCTACGCCCGCCATGATGCCGGTCCTGGGGCAGGTCGTGCGGGGCGATGGGCGGAATGCGGGGACGACAGGAGGATTCGGGCGAAGGCGGCGCGATCATCATCGATCGCCGCTACCAGGTATTTCCCGGGACCTCGTGCGGCGAGTTCGCCGGACTGCCCGCCTTTGCGGTGGATCAGCGCACCCAGGGGGCCGACTCCGGTACGCGCGGCGGCGACCAGACCCTGCCATCGCTGGTCGCGGTCAAGACCCGTCGCGACGCGCCGCCACCGGCGAACCTGCCGTTGTTCCTCAACGCCTACAACACGGCGCTGCTGATGCCGGTCGCGCACGGCGCCGGAGGCGGCGACTACTGGATCGTCTGCGACGCGCCGCCGGGTCCGTCGCTGCGCGACAGCCTGACCGAGTCCGCCACCCCGCCGTCGGAAGCGGAGCTCGCCTCGGTCTATCTGCGTCCGCTGGCGTTGGCGCTGGGCCGCCTGCATGCGCTCGGGCTGGTACATCGCGGGGTTAGGCCGGCGAACCTGTACCGCTCGCTGGAAAGCGGCCGGATCCTGCTTGCACCCGCCTGCGTGATGCCGCCCGCCTTCGGGCAGCCCGCGATCTACGAACCGGCCTCGACCGGCATCTGCGCCCCTTCGGCGCGCGGCGCCGGACTGCCAGCGGACGACGTCTACGCGCTGGGAGCGGTGCTGCTGGAGCTGATGCTGGGCCATCCGCTGCTTCCCGATCTCGACGACGAGCGGATCGTGCACCGCAAGCTCGAGCTCGGCAGCTTCCAGGCCCTGGCCGGCAACGAGCGGCTGCCTCCGGTACTGGTGTCGCTGCTCCGCTCCATGCTGTCGGACGACCCGACCGCGCGACCCAGCCTGGCAGCGCTTGCCGAGCACGGGATCGGCGCGGAACGTCCGAAGGCGCCACGCCCTGAGCCGCGTGCGCCGCGGCCGCTGATGGTTGGCAGGATCCCGGTCTCCACCGCACGCTCGCTGGCGCTGGCCTTCGCCCGTCAGCCGATAGAGGCGCAGGTGCTGCTCCGCAGCGGCACGGTGGAGCAGTGGCTGCGTCGCGCGCTCGACCTTCCGCTGCTGGCCGCCCGCGTCACCGAGGCGCTCAGGGGTGCCACCGACCGCAACGCCGACGGTGCCGAGCAGATGGTGCTGATGCAGACGGTGGCGCTGCTCGATCCGCTGGCGCCGATGTTCTGGAGCGGCCGCTGGTTCTGGCCCGATGCCATCCCCGCGATGCTGGCGATGCAGCTCATCACCGGGACGGCCGACAACTTCATCGGCGAGGTGATCCGGCACGCCGCCCTGCGCCGCTGGGCGCTGCTGACCGGGCGCAGCGGGCTGCAGGTGTCCGAGGAGCTGGAACGCCGCAACGCCCGCGCGTCCCGGCTTCCGGTTCCGGCCCTGCGCATGCCGATGCTGGCCTACAGCCTGAACCCGTTCCTGGCCTGCAGCTCGGCCGCGCTCGGCGGGGCCTGCGTGCTGCGCTCCGACCAGCTGGTGACGGCGCTAGAGACCATGGCCAAAGGCAAGGCGCCGGCCGCGCGCCTGCTCGACACCCAGATGCTGGCGCTGCTGGCGGCGCGATCGGACACGCCGAACAACGGCAACGAGCTGACGGTGCCGTCGGACGCGGACGAGCGCCTGCTCGACCTGCAGGGGCTGGCGCAGGCGCAGCTGCAGAGCCGGAGCCGGATCCCGGGCGAGCCGGCGCCGGAACCGCTGGCCCTGCCCAAGCTGGCGGCCAGCCTGCTTCCGGTGACCCGCGAACGGCTGAACAACTGGCCGGGCAAGGGCCGTCGGATGCGCCGCCTGGAGCGGCTGGAGAAGGCGGCGGAGGCAGGCGACCTAGTCGAGATGCTGGAACTGAGCTGTCGCGACGCCGACTGGGCGGAGGACGAGGCGGCGCTGAACGCGGCGCGTGCCGAAGCGGACGGTCTCAGGGCGGCGCACCAGGACTCGCTCGACAACGCGCCGCAGCGCGCCCGTCAGGCACGGATGGCCGGGCGCGAGGTCGGCGTGATGGCAGGCGTGGTCGGCCTGCTCGGCGCGGTGCTGGTCGGGGTGCTGTCCTGATGGCAGGCAGCGCAACGGCAAAGAAGGCGAGGCCGCAGCCCTCGGTGGGGCGGCAGAACGCCCTGCTCTGGTGGGGCGGCCTCGGCTGCGGTGCGATCGTGGTGCTGTCGCCAGGCACGGCGGTGCTGCTGTCGTCGCTGCTGGTACCGGTCCTGCTCCTGGCGCTGCTGCCGGAGGAGGGACGAGGCGGGCGGATCATCCGAGCGGGGGTGCTGTTCGGGCTGGCGGGCAGCATCCATCCACTGCGCGCCCTGTGGGAGAGCGGCGGCTCGATCAACGTTTCGGTGGTGCTGATCCGCCAGCCGACCATGCTGCTCACGGCTTGGACGGCTATCGCAGCGAGCTGGTTCGCCAGCGAGGCCGCCTACATGGTGCTGCGCCTCGCCGCGGATCTGGCGGCGGCTTCACAGAGGCGTTCCCTGATGACGGCAATCGCCAGCCTGGAAGAGGAATGGGGATCGTTGACACCGCCGGCACGGGCAAAGCGACCCTGACGGCGGCATGGGAACCGGACGGCCTGGGCCGCCACGGTTTCCTTGTCGCGTCAGGCTGCCTGGTCGGCCAGGCGACGGGTGGTCACCTGGGCCTTCATCGCCTTCTGCACCTTCTCGAAGGCACGGACCTCGATCTGGCGCACCCGCTCACGCGAGATGCCGTAGTGCTGGGAGAGGTCCTCCAGCGTCGACGGCTCCTCGTTCAAGCGGCGCTCGACGAAGATGTGCCGCTCGCGGTCGTTCAGCGTGCGCAACGCATCGCCCAGTAACGCCTTGCGACCACTGTACTCCTCGCTTTCCGCCAGGGTCTGCTCCTGGGTCTCGGCGTCGTCGACCAGCCAGTCCTGCCACTCCCCCTCGCTGTCGGCGCGGACCGGAGCATTCAGGCTGTGGTCGGGAGCCGCCAGCCGGCGGTTCATGTTGACCACGTCCTGCTGGGACACGCCCAGGGTGGTGGCGATGTGGTCCACCTGTTCCGGCTGCAGGTCACCGTCCTCGATCGCCTGCATCTGCCCCTTGAGGCGGCGCAGATTGAAGAACAGCTTCTTCTGCGCGGCCGTGGTGCCCATCTTCACCAGCGACCAGCTGTGCAGGATGTATTCCTGGATCGCAGCGCGGATCCACCACATCGCATAGGTCGCCAGCCGGAAGCCGCGATCCGGATCGAACCGCTTCACCGCCTGCATCATGCCGACATTGCCCTCGCTGATCAGCTCGCTGATCGGCAGGCCGTAGCCGCGATAGCCCATGGCGATCTTGGCAACCAGGCGCAGGTGCGAGGTGACCAGCTTGTGCGCGGCAGCTGAGTCCTCGGTATCGCGCCAGCGCTTGGACAGCGCCAGCTCCTCCTCGGGTGCCAGCATCGGGAACTTGCGGATATCCTGAAGGTAGCGCGAAAGGTTGCCTTCGGGACTGACATTGATAATAGCGGATACCATCGAACGGCTCCTTTCGCCTGATCGGCTGCGGGATCTCGACTGTCCATACGGCACAGCCGGAGCACGGTTTCGCAGGCCGTCAGCATGGGCGCGGGTAAGGACTTCACGTCCCTGAGACCCTCCCCGTTCAAACCGGCGGAGCAGCTTCAGGACGTCCAGGCCGGCGGGCGCGCCCGCTCGTCGGAATGACGCTGAAGTAACAGGACCGGGCAGGTCCTGTCAAGGAAACACCTGCCTCGGGTGGCTGAACCTTTCTTCATGTTCGTCGGGGCTTAGCCGTCGAACAGGGTGGCCCGCAGCGTGTGGAAGTCGTCCGGCGGGGCGGTCTCGAAGCGCATGGCCTGCCCGGTCGCCGGATGACGGAAACCGAGCACGGCGGCGTGCAGCGCCTGCCTCGGGAAGTCCAGCGCCGCCCGTCGAGACGTGTCGGGCAGCAGGCGCGCCGCGGCCGGGATGCGGCGCAGATAGACCGGATCGCCCAGCAGCGGGTGGCCTGCCTGGGCGAAATGCACCCGGATCTGGTGGGTGCGACCAGTCGCCAGCCGGCATTCCATCAGGCTGACCGCGCCTCCAGCGGTCTGCAGCGTCCGGTAGTGGGTCAGGGCGGTCTTGCCGCCACGGGCCACCACCGCCATGCGCTTGCGGTCGCGCGGGTCGCGGCCGACGGCGCCCTCCAGCATTCCCTGCGGCGGGCTCGGCAGGCCCCAGCACAAGGCCAGATAGCTGCGCTCGATGTCCCGCTCGGCGAAGGCCCCGGACAGGGCGGCAAGGGCCTGCTCGGTCTTTGCCACCACCATCACGCCGGAAGTGTCCTTGTCGAGCCGGTGCACGATTCCCGGACGCCGCTCGCCGCCGATCCCGGGCAGGTCGTCGCCGCAATGCGCGAGCAGGGCGTTGACCAGGGTGCCGTCCTCGTTGCCGGGCGCCGGGTGCACCACCAGGCCGGCCGGCTTGTCGAGCACCAGCAGGCTGCCGTCCTCGTGCAGGATGCGGAACGGGATCGGCTGCGCGGCCGGACGCGCCGCGACCGGCGCCGGCGGGACCAGCTCGAAGCGCATGCCCGGACGCACCGGCTCGGCCGGCGCACGCACCGGCACACCGTCGCGCCGGACGTGGCCCGCCTCCATCAGCCCCTTGACCCGCGAGCGCGACAGGCTAGGGGAGGCGTCGGCGAGGAACCGGTCGGTGCGCAGGCCGTCATGCGCGGGACCCGCGACCAGCAGCAGCGGCACGTCCGCCGGCAGGGTGGCAGGCTCCGTCATGGCGCCGGTGTAGACGCAAACGGAGGGGGCGGGAAATGGGCGCGAGTCAGACGCGGGCGCTGCTGGCGCTGGTGATCGTCATGGGGGTGCTGATCCTCACAGGCACCGCCGGCCTGATCGCCGTGGTGGTGCACCGGCTGTCGCAGCCGCGGGCCATCGCAACCGCGGCGATCCCTGCCGTGCTGCCGCAGGAGCCGGAGGGCACCCGGATCACCACGCTGACGCGCCAGTCCGACACGGTGCTGGCGATCGCCCTGACCGGCGGCGGCCCGGACCGGGTCCTCCTGTGGGACCTCGCCGCTGGGCGTGCCGTCGCCGAGATCCGCCTCGGCCGCTGAACCTGGAACGTTGCGTCCTCGCGAGTGGCTGTGTTCCGCAGGGCACGACGTCCGACCAGATCGGCTTCACCGAGGCGGCTACTTAGCAGCGCAACCGCGACGCACGATGTCGGATCAAGCGTGCTGCAGAGCGAGACCGTGATGTGCATCATCGACCAGAACGGCAAGCTGCCGCTCGGAAGCAACGTACCCACATCCACATGATGCTCGAAAGCCTAGGAGATAACCATACGGACGCCTTGCCTTCCGAGACCCTCGTCCTCCTGCCTACAACCGGACTGGCATCGTCGGAACGACATGATGAACCCCGAAATCCTTCGATGTGCCCGGGTACCGCCTGAGCTGCCGTCACCCTGGAAGGCCGCGCCGGTGTTTCATGTGGGCGGTCTTATGCATGTCGGCTTCGCGCCACGCCGGGACCTGCTGCTTGTCGTGGGCATGAACGGTTTTGGCCTCTTCGATACCGCAAACGGAACACGCATCGCGCGAGACGACGGCTTGTCTGCGACGCCTAAGCAGGCACGGTCCCTGACCGCTTCAGGCTTCGACATCCTTGAGGGAGAACTCATCGCCGTGGCCGGCATCTGGGGTGGGGGGCTGAAGCGCAACGCTCCCGACGGATGCTACCTGAGCCGTCAGGCTCCCAACTGGCCACACGAACGCGTCATCCTCGAAACACCTGACGGCTCTCGAGGCGGTCTCGGCCGGTCCCATACACTTGTCGCCGACGACCTCGTTTGTGAGTTGCAGGCTTATGGTTTCTCCGACACCGGCCGAAGCTTCGTCATAGCGACCTCGTGTGACTTGCGAATCTTCATGCGAGACGCTTCTGCAGCATAAGGCGACGACAGGTCAGGGTCATGAAGCCGGACCGGTAGCTGTGCAGCGTTGGCCCTATGCGCCGTTTCCGCCTGCCCAGTCTCACCGCCGGAAGGCCGCTCCGGCTCCCGAAGGACACGCCGGCCGTGCCGCGCGACCGCGTTACGCCCACTCGGCGCACCCCAGCCCGGACGGACCCTCAGCTGCCGCTGAACCAGTTGTAGCCCTGGTCTTCCCAGTAGCCGCCCGAATAAGTGTTGGTGACGAACACCGCGGCGATGAACTTGGGGTTCTTGAAGCCGAGCTTGGTCGGGATTCGCAGCCGCATCGGGTAGCCGAACTCGGTTGGCAGCGGCTTGTTCTCGAAGTCGAGCGCCATGATGGTCTGCGGATGCAGCGCGGTCTGCATGTCGATCGAGGAATAATAGCGGTCGGCGCACTTGAAGCCGACATAGCGCGCGGTGGTGTCGGCGCCGATCCGGTGCAGGAACTCGCCGAACGGGGCGCCGCTCCATTGGCCGATAGCACTCCATCCCTCGACGCAGATCAGCCGGGTGATCTGGCTCCGCTGTGGCAGGGCGCGCAGGCGCTTCACCGTCCAGGGCGTCTTGTCGGATACCAGCCCGGACACTTCGAGCTTCCAGTCGTCCTCGTCGAGATCCGGAGCATTGTCGATCGGATAAAAGGCGTTGAACGGGAACGGGCGGGTGATTCGGCTGGCGGCGTAGGTGGGGGCGAGGCGGGTCCGGTTGAACAGCAGCGCCTGCACCCGGTCGTTGAAACGCGACATCGCCAGCAACACCCGGTCCACCGCGTCGCCGTCGGCCAGGTTGCAGCCCGAGAGCATCGTCAGTGCGCCGAGCGACAGGCCCTGGCGGAGCAGCATGCGTCGGCTGACCCCGTCCAGACGCGGTTGCAGCGCCTCCAGCAGGGCGCGGCGCTCGGCGCGCGCGTCCGGCGTGCGGTCGCTCACGACTGGATCTCCTGCGGCTCGACATCGGTCGTGGCGCGGCCGGTGATCATTGCCGGCAGGGTCTTCGGCACCACCGCCACCAGAAGGAGGTGCACCACCACGAACAGCACGATCCCGCTCATGGCGAAGAAGTGGATCCAGCGCATGGTGGGATACCCGCCGAATAGGTCGTCGACCACCTGCAGCTGCACCGGCTTCCACAAGCCGAGACCGGAAACCAGCGCCGCCACGCCGAGCAGGAGCACGACGACGTAGAGCAGGCGCTGCACGGCGTTATAGGTGCCGAGCTTGTGGTGCAGCCGGAAGGTCAGCGCCTCGCGCAGGTCGCGCCACACCGTCCGCGGCGTCAGAGGCAGGAAGGAGCGCATGAAGTGCCGGCCGCCGAGCCCGTAGGCGAAGTAGATCGTGGCGTTGCCGACCAGCAGCCACATCGCCGCCAGGTGCCAGGCTATCCCGCCGCCGAGCCAGCCGCCGAGCGTGGCCCAGGCCGGAAACTCGAACGGCAGCAGGGGCGACGCGTTGTAGATCTGCCACCCACTCGACACCATCATCACCAGCGCGACCGCGTTCACCCAATGGGTCAAGCGGACCACCAGGGGGTGGACGATGACGACCCGCCTGGTCCTGGCCGGACCGGCCGTCGTGTCGGACATGATGCGGAACTCCCGGGCCGGTCGAACGCGCTCTGTCGCGCCGATCCGGCCTCATATGGGGAGAGACTACATCGGCGGCACGGTCCCGTCTTCGCCGATGATGATGCGCTTGGCGTCCACGCTGCCGTCGGTGCCTTTGGGTCCGAACGCGACCACGTGCGCGCCGGGCTTCAGCAGCGCCTTCGAGCCAGGCTCCAGGTCCACCACCGGCACGTCGTCGGGCACCAGCAGCTTCTTCTGGCCACCCTTGTAGTCGACGGTCATGGTGCGGCCGCTGGTGCCGACCACCGAGCCGATGGTGCCGTTGGTCATCGACGAGTTCTTGCCGAGGTCCCAGCCGTAGTTGCCCTCGCCGGCGCCGCGCATGCTCTCGGGGAACACCGTGACCTCCAGCGCCTTCAGCGTGCCGTCCGGCTGCGGCACCGCGGCGGTGCCGATGAACCGGCCGCTCTGCACCGCGGTCAGACTGGCCTTGGTGGCGCCGACATAGCCGGTGTCGGCGGTGGTCTTCAGCGTGACGGTGCCGGCATGGCTGCGCAGGGTGACGCTGTCGCCGTCGACGGCGGTGATCACGCCACGTGTGCGTGGCGGCACCTGGGCCAGTGCGGTGCCGGCGGTCAGCGCGAGGAGCAGGCTGGCGGCGGTAAGGGATCTCATGGTCGTGGTCCTGTTCTGCCGGCGGTTGGCGGGCAACGGCTCCGCGTCGCGGCGGGCGATCTACGTTCGGCGGGCAGACGGGTTGCCCTCCCGTCCCAAGCCACATCCCAGACAAAGTTGCTTCCTGGTTAATCACAGGCTGCACAGAAGATATGCAGACACGGGTGTCGACCCGGTTCCGGGGCGACACTAGATGTCCGGTCCCCTGCGGGACGGTATGGCCGTTCCGCGCTGAATCGGACCTTCCCCTCATGTCGACCCCCACCAAGACCCCGACCCTGCGCACCCGCGATGTCGGCTCGATCGTGTCCAGCTGCGCCGCCCTGGCGGTGTCGGTGTTCTTCGCCGGCGGCATGTGGCTGGTGATGCGCTGACTGTCGGGCAACCGGTCCGGCCAGGCTCTGCGGATGCGCCACGTGCGCATCCGCGCTATCCTTCCGGCCCACGGTTCATGGGGAGACGCAGATGAAGGCGGTGTGGAACGATCAGGTCGTGGCCGAGAGCGACGACATCGTCACGGTGGAAGGCAACGAGTATTTTCCTGCCGCCTCGGTGCAGCCGGGAGTGCTGGCGCCGAGCAGCCACACCAGCCAATGCCCGTGGAAGGGCACCGCGCATTATCATTCGCTGTCCGTCGGTGGCGCGGTGAACGAGAACGCGGTCTGGTTCTATCCCGATCCCAAGCCGGCAGCGGCGGAGATCAGGGACCGGGTTGCATTCTGGAAGGGCGTCAAGGTTTCCGCCTGATCGGGCAGCCGCCGCGACCGGCCGCCCGCTAGCCGCCGGGCGGATCGAACGCGGACACGTTCTCCCGACGGCGCCAGCCTTGTCCCTTCACGCCCAGCCGGTCGAGCAGGTCGCCGACCTGCCAGAACGTGGTGGCCCGTCGGGCGCCGAGCGCCTGCAGGCGCCACGGATCGACGGGAAGCGGGAAGAACGGGTTGCGCCGGCCATAGGCCCACACCTCGACCCGCAGGCCGGGACCAGCACTCGG
>CAXUDP010000008.1:35269-52856 GCA_964249735.1 uncultured Acetobacteraceae bacterium
GGTTGCGCCGGCCATAGGCCCACACCTCGACCCGCAGGCCGGGACCAGCACTCGGGCCGCGTGCATGAAAGCCGGACGTGTCGGCGACGATCAGGGTGTTGGCCGGGGTGGCGAAGGCGCGCGGCGCCGCGTAGCCGAGCGCTGCGACTTCCTCCCGGGCGATGCGGAACGAGCCGCGCCCGCTCAACCGGTTCGGCGCCTCGCGCGCGGCGACGCTCATCCGCCATTCCCAGTCCCGCCGTGCCAGAGTGATCCGGTGCGAGCCCGGCACATAGACGAACGGGCCACCATCCGGAGCAACGTCGGTCAGGGTGAGCCAGGCCTTGACCGTCGGCTGGAAGGTGTCGGCGTGCAGGGCGGTCTGCGGGTCCGGCTCGCCCGCCACCGCGCCGGACAGGATCGACTGCAGGTAGCAGACCGGCTCAGAGTCGTGGCTGCCGACGTAGCGAAGCAGGCCGCGCCATGTGGGGTGCGACAGCAGCAGGCGCAGCGCCGGCATCCGGTCCAGGGCGGCGGGATCGAGGGCGAGGCGGCGGGTGATCGTGTCGCCCTGGACGGTCTCGCGCGCCGGTCCCCGGAAGACCTGCGCCTGTCGCAGCAGCTCGGCGAACTCGGCCTGCGGCAGGAAGTCCCGGACAGTGACGAAGCCGTTGCGCGCGAAGGCGGCCACGTGCTCGGGCGCGACCAGCCGCGACAGCCGGCGGCGGCGCAACGCGGCTAGGCGGTGGGCCAGGCCCTGGCGGCCGACATGCAGGCCCAGCCGGTTCAGCCGGGGGCTGCCGATCACTGGGTTGTCCCGGAACGACTTTGCACCGGTCAGCAGCTGCGCGGTCCAGAACGGCAGCAGCGCGGCCCGCTTCGCCTGCCGGACCACACCGCCGGCCGCAGACAGGACGCGCGTCACGTGCGACGCCCGCCGCCGGAACACGCCGGGGATGTCGGATCTGGACGTTCGGTCATTTACATAAAGCCTTCGCTGCTCGTCGCGTGCGTGTGTCGCCGCCCGGGTCCGGGGGCGGCGCGGGGCGTCGGCCGGGCCGGCACACAGTGGGAGGATGGCACGAGGGCCAGCCATGCGGCAAAACGGGAGCCGGCGCGCACCGCCTTATGACTGGCCCGGCGGTTTTTCCGCTTCCGGCGAACCGCCGCTGCTGGCAGCGTGCGCCCGACACAGGACAGCAGACCCTCCATGGACCAAGCCGTCATCCTCGATCGAACCGGAGCACGCGACGTACCGCCCGCGACCGGCCGACGGCCGGCGGCCGGCTGGCGGCGCCTGCTGCTGCCGTTCCAGGCGATGGCGGTGCTGACCGCGTCGAAGGCGTTCAACACCAACCCGGTGATCGGCAGCGAAGCGCTGAACCGGCGCGGGCTGCACATAGCCCGCCGGCGGCTGGCGGCGCGGATCGGCGAATCGCGCCGCAACCGCCTGACGAAGCTGCTGCCGGAAACCGACCGGGTCGCCTTCGAACGTGACGGCTTCATCGCGAAGCCGGACTTCCTCGACCCGGCCACTTTCGCGGCGTTCCGCAACGAGATTCTGTCGCTCGACGTGCCGGCCCGGGAAGCGGTGATCGGCGACACCCTGACCCGGCTGATCGCGCTGGACGGCCCGACGCTGAAGCGGCTCCCTGTGGTGCGCCAGGTGCTCGAAGGGCCGGCGTATCGCGGCCTGATCAACTACGTCGGCTCGTTCCGGCGCCGCCCGTCGCTCTACGTGCAGACCGTGTTCAGCCAGTTCGCGCCGGAGGCCGAGCCGGACATCCAGTCCTTCTTCCACACCGACACGTTCCACCCGACCGTGAAGGCGTGGTTCTTCCTGCAGGACGTGGAGCAGGACGCGGCGCCGTTCGCCTACGTGCCGGGCTCGCACCGCGCCAACCGGCGCAAGCTCGCCTGGGAGCGGCGGGTATCGATGACCGCGCGCGACGCCGGCGACCGCCTGACCGCGGAA
The DNA here is from genome assembly GCA_964249735.1 of uncultured Acetobacteraceae bacterium. GTDB lineage: Bacteria > Pseudomonadota > Alphaproteobacteria > Acetobacterales > Acetobacteraceae > Lichenicola. Next base: position 37,224 of record CAXUDP010000008.1, read on the forward strand.
GGCTCGTTCCGGATCACCGAGGCGGAGATCCGCAGGCTCGGCTACGGGGCGCCGCGTCGGATGCCGGTCGCCGCCAACACGCTGGTGGTTGCGGACACTAGCGGCATCCACCGCCGCAGCACCACCGACCGGCCGTCGGTGCGCGTGTCGATCTGGGCCTACAGCCGCTCCAACCCGTTCCTGCCGTGGGTCGGCGGCGACCCGGTGGCGCTGCCGCTGGTCAAAGACCACGCGCAGCGGCTGTATTGGTGGATCAGCGACCGCCTCAAGGACACCCGCCGCAAGCCGCGCCTGTGGCGATGGGTGGGCAACAGGACGCCGTTGTCGCCACCGGTGTGCACTACCCACGACTAACAGTAATGAGCATCCGGCAACAGATGTGAGCATTCATTTGATGATGTGGTTTTGGTAACTTTGCTGGAATTTCTGTAAAACTGCAACTTCCATAAAGTAAAAATCAGTGCTGTCATAGTTACGGTTGAGAGCGAACGTTTTGGAGAATTCGCTGCTATCAGAAACTACTGTCACGGTGCATATGAACTGGGAGGAGGTTTGGTGTGATATTCCAATGTGCTCTGGTAATCTAGGCGTGAAGGCCAGCTTCTTGTTACGACCAAAACCTGCTAGATCTATATACTCGGGCTTTTGCTTACGTACATCTACCTGCTCACGTCCACCTGACCACATCAACGATACGGCTTCCGCGAGAACAAGATTTGGATCAGCTATGGCCGGCATTTTCACGTAAGATAGGAATGCGCGGCAGCCAACCGCATTGAAGTTCTTTCGGTTTGAGACTTTCAGCCTCAGCATGATGAAACCGTTATCAAGTCTTTCATTACACTCGCGTGTGAGGCTGAACGAGATAGTTAGTTTGGGCTTTCCAATTAGTCTGCGGAGCCTCTCGCTTACGATCGCGCTGAACAAGGTCTGGATCGTCGGAAGTGTGATTCTCAAAACTGCGCTGGTAACGCTCACGAATTTACGGCCATCATGTTGTGTCGGTAGTACTGGTAGGATCTAACTGTCCTTGGCCCGTAGATAGCGATGTCTGCCTGCAGCTAGCAGCACTGCGGCTTCACATCACATCCTATCATCGTCGAACTACTACCGAGAAATGGCGTCCCGTAGGGGATTCGAACCCCTGTTACCGCCGTGAGAGGGCGGTGTCCTAGGCCTCTAGACGAACAGGACGTGGCCAGTGGCGGAGCATTTAAGGCACTGCTGAAGAGGGCGCAAGTCCCTCGCCGGACCGCCTTCCACCGTCGCTCTGCACCAGCGGTCTCGACACACCTATCGCCCGCTCTATGGTCGCTTTTTGATCGCGCCACTCATCCAGCCGGAGCACCCATGGTCTTCCCCAGCGCCGAGACGGCACGCTTCGCGAGCGTCTCCGGCGCTTTCCTCCTGGCATTCCCGGCCCTGTTCTCCATCGTCAATCCGCTGGGCGCCTCGCTGATCTTCGCCGAAGTCACCGATGGTCGCAGCCCGGCAGAGCGGGCGATGCTCGCACGCAAGGTCGCCCTCTACGGCCTGCTGATCCTGCTTGTCTCGCTATGGATCGGCAGCACCCTTCTCGCCTTCTTCGGCATCACCATCGGGGCGCTCCGGATCGCCGGCGGTCTGGTGGTGGCGGTGCGGGCCTGGAGCCTGCTGCAGGCGCCGGAAGCCAACGAGGCCAAGAAGGAGGACCAGGCGCGGCAGGACGGCCGCACCGCGTCGGCCGACGTGTCCTCCACCGCATTCTTCCCGTTGACCATGCCGTTCACGGTGGGGCCGGGCAGCATCTCGGTGGCGATCGCGCTGGGGGCGGAACGGCCGGACGCGCCCGGGCTGCTGAACCAGCTCGGCTTCACCGTCGGCGCCTGCCTGGCGGCGGCGGCGGTGTGCGCGATCGTGTGGATCGCCTATTCGGGCGCACCGCGGCTGGTGCGGCTGCTGGGCCGGTCGGGGGCGCGCATCGTCACCCGGCTGGTGGCGCTGATCCTGCTGTGCATCGGCGTGCAGATCGTGGTGTCGGGCGTGCAGGAGGTGCTGGCGGGGGCGGTGGCGCAGGTCTTCGCCGGCCGCGTGGCGCTGCCCGACCTGGACGGTGCCGGCGCGCGGTGAACGACGTTCACGCTTCCAGGTTCGCGTCCCAGTACAGGAAGTCGAGCCAGGTCTTGTGCAGGTTGTCGCGCGGGGCGTGGCGCTTCGCCGCCTCGTCCACCTGCCGGGGGCTGGGCTCGCTCGGGCGGCGCAGCAGGTGCATGCCGCTCTGCTTGAGCGACTGGCTCCCTTTCCGCAGGTTGTCGCGCTGGCAGCAGGTGACGACGTTGCTCCACGACGTGGTGCCGCCGCGACAGCGCGGCACCACGTGGTCGAAGGTGAGCTCCTTGGCCGACAGCTCCTGGCTGCAGTACTGGCAGCGGAAGCCGTCGCGCAGGAACACGTGGTAGCGGGTGAACGCCACCCGCTTGCGCCGGTGGTACTGCTTCAGTGCCACCACCGACGGGATCGGGAAGGAGCGGGTGGCCGAGCGCACCTCGACCTCGTAGTTGATCACCGGTGTGACCCGCTCCTGCAGCACCGCAACCAGCGCGTCCTGCCACGACCACACCGACAACGGGCCCCAGCTCATCGGCTGCATGTCGGCGTTCAGCACCAGGGTCTGCAGGGTCGGGATGTGGCTCACGCGGCGGAAAACCCTGCCGGATCCGGGAGCGACAACAGGCAGAACTGGCCGCCAGCGGGCAAGAGCACATCCTCGACCAGGACGATGCAGGGTGCCTGAGCATTCGATCAAACGAACGCCAGTCGGACTGCGTCGTCGAGAACCTGTTCTTTCTATTGCAGAGGGTTCGATGCTCCGCAAGCCGGATGCGGATTCGCGGCGTCCGTGTCACGGTCCCGTCGCATGAGCGAATCGGGGATCTCGGTTGTCGGCGCCGTCTGCACCCGGTTCGCGCCGAGCCCGACCGGGCTCCTGCATCTGGGCCACGCCCGCTCGGCGCTGGCCGGCTGGACCCGGGCGCGACAGGCCGGCGGCCGGTTCCTGCTGCGGCTGGAGGACATCGACCCTGGCCGCTGCCGGCCGGAATGGGCGGATGCGGTGATGCGCGACCTCCGCTGGCTCGGCCTGGACTGGGACGGGCCGATCCGGGTGCAGTCGTCGCACCTCCCGGAATACCGCCGGACGCTCGACCAGCTCGGCGCCCGGGCGCTGCTCTACCCCTGCTTCTGCACCCGCGCCGACATCCTGGCCGCCGGCTCGGCGCCGCATCGGGCACCCGACGGCGTGGCCTTGTATCCCGGCACCTGCCGCGGGCTCGATCCGGGTCTCCGGGCCGGGCGCCTCGCCGCCGGGGAGCCGCACGCGCTGCGCCTCGACATGGCGGCGGCCTGCCGGGCGGCCGGTCCGCTGGAGCGCCACGAGGAAGGGCAGGGGCGGATCCGCTGCCATCCCGAGCGGTTCGGCGACGTGGTGCTGGCGCGCAAGGAGGTGCCGGCCAGCTACCACCTGTGCGTCTCCCATGACGACGCGCTCGCCGGTGTCACGCTGGTGACGCGTGGGGTCGACCTGCTGCCCTCCACCGACCTGCACCGGCTGCTGCAGGCGCTGATGGGCTGGCCGGAGCCGGCCTACGCGCATCATCCGCTGTTGTGCGGCCCGGACGGAAGCCGGCTCGCCAAGCGCGACGGCGCCGCCAGCCTGGCCGGGTTGCGGGCGCAGGGGCTCGATCTGGCCACCGTCCGGGCGATGGCCGGGTACGGCTGAACCGGCCTATCCTCCGGCGGCCGGAGGTTCCGCATGCACGATCTGCCGTTCAACCCGCTGCTCTATCAGGTCAACACCCGGGTGCTGCTGCGCGGCCTGTCGGGCGGGCTCGGCCGGCCAGCCGGCCTCGACGACGTGCCGGACGCGATGCTGGCGGCGGTGCGGGCGCTCGGCGTCAACTGGATCTGGTTCCTGGGGGTATGGCGCACCGGCGCCGCCGGCCGCTCGATCTCGCGGTCCAACCCGGCCTGGCAGGCGGGCTTCCGCGAGGCGCTGCCGGACCTGTCGCAGGACGACATCACGGGCTCGCCGTTCGCGGTCGCCGGCTACGAGACGGAGCCCGCCTTCGGCGGCGACGCGGCGCTGGCCCGGCTGCGCGGACGGGCGAACGAAGCCGGCCTGCGTCTGATGCTCGACTTCGTGCCGAACCACATGGCGACGGACCATCCCTGGGTCGCGTCGCGGCCGGAGCTGTTCGTGCGCGGCTCGGACGCGGCGCTGGCGGCGGGGCCGGGGAACTGGATCCGGCTTGGGGAGGACGTGTTCGCGCATGGACGCGACCCGTACTTCCCTGGCTGGGTCGATACGGTGCAGCTCGACTACGCCAGCCCGGATACCCAGGCGGCGATGGCCGACACGCTCCGGGAGATCGCCGGGCGCTGCGACGGGGTGCGCTGCGACATGGCGATGCTGCTGCTCCCCGAGGTGTTCGCGTGCACCTGGTCGGCTGAGCTCGGTGGGCGTGCGGTGCCGCCGTTCTGGCCGGATGCGATCGCCGCGGTGCGTGCCGCGCACCCAGGCTTCCGGACGATGGCGGAGGTGTACTGGGGGCTGGAACAGCGGCTGATCGACGAGGGCTTCGACTGGGCCTACGACAAGGCGCTCTACGACGCGTTGCGTCACGGCCACGCCGACCGGGTGCGCGCGCTGCTGGCGGCACCCGTGACGGCGCAGGCGCACCTGGCGCGGTTCCTGGAGAACCACGACGAGCCACGGGCGGCCGCCACGTTCGACTGGCCGCGCCACCGCGCCGCGGCGGTGCTGGCCTTCGCGTCGCCGGGCCTGCGCTTCCTGCACATGGGCCAGCTCGAGGGCCTGCGCGTGCACATCCCGATCCATCTCGACCGCGGTCCGGACCAGCCGGTCGACGACGAGGTGCGGGCGTTCTACCGCGCGCTGCTGGCGGCCTTGGACCAGCCGGCGCTGCGGGACGGCCGCTATCAGGCGCTGCTTCCGTCGGCCGCCTGGGACGGCAACCCGAGCCACGCCCGCTTCGTCGCCGCGCTATGGCACGACGCCGACAGGCCGCGCGTCCTCGTTACGGCCAACTTTGGGCCCGACCGCGGCCAGTGCCGGCTGCCGGTCGACCTGGGCGACGGCGTCGTCCGCCTGTCCGACCAGGTCGGCGACGAGCGCTACGAGCGCGACGGCCGGGAGATCAGGCAGCACGGGCTGTTCCTCGACCTGCCCGGCTGGGGGTGCAACCTGTTCGCGCTCGACTGAGGGCATGGCGGGACGCAGCCCCGACGCGGCCGCGGTTCCGCCCGGCCGCGACTCGCACTAGCCTTCCAGGCATTCCCGACTCCGCTGGCAGGATCCATGACCCTCATCGCCGCCCGCCTGAACAAGATCAGCCCGAGCCAGACCATCGCGATCTCCACCAAGGCGCGGGCGCTCAAGGCGGCGGGGCGCGACGTGATCAGCCTGTCGGCGGGGGAGCCCGACTTCGACACGCCGGAGAACGTCAAGCAGGCGGCGATCCGCGCCATCGCCGCGGGCGAGACGAAGTACACCGACGTGTCCGGCACCCCGGCGCTGAAGCGGGCGGTCGCCGAGCGGTTCCGGATCGACTCCGGGCTCGACTACACGCCGGACGAGATCATCGTCTCCACCGGCGGCAAGCAGGTGATCTACAACGCCATGGTCGCCACGCTCGACGCGGGCGACGAGGTGATCATCCCGTCGCCGTGCTGGGTGTCCTATCCGGACATCGTGTCGCTGGCGGACGGCACGCCGGTGATCGTGCCGTGCGGCCCGAACGGGGGCTTCAAGCTGCGTGCGGAGGATCTGGAAGCGGCGATCACGCCGCGCACCAAGTGGTTCCTCCTGAACTCGCCCAACAACCCGACCGGGGCCGCCTATTCCGCGGCCGAGTTGCGCGCGATCTGCGACGTGCTGCTGCGCCATCCCGAGATCTGGATCTTCACCGACGACATCTACGACAAGCTGGTCTATGACGGCTTCCGTCCGGCCACGATCGTGCAGGTCGAGCCCGCCCTGCGCGGCCGCACCGTCACCATGAACGGCTGCTCCAAGGCGTATGCGATGACCGGCTGGCGCATCGGCTTCGCGGGCGCACCGTCGCCGTTGATCAAGGCGATGGACAAGCTGCAAAGCCAGTCCACCTCCAACCCGTCCTCGGTCAGCCAGGCGGCGGCATTCGAGGCGCTGTCGGGGCCGCAGGACTTCATCGCCGGCATGGTCGCCACCTACCAGGCGAGGCGCGACCTGGTGGTGGAGATGCTGAATGCGGCACCCGGCCTTGTGTGCCACAAGCCGGAAGGCGCGTTCTACGTGTACCCGTCCTGCCAAGGCTGCATCGGCCGCAGGAGCGCCGGCGGCACCACGATCACCGACGACGAGGCGTTCGTGACCGCGCTGCTGGAGGAGCAGGGGGTCGCCACCGTGCATGGCGGCGCGTTCATGTTCCCCGGCCATTTCCGCGTGTCCTACGCGACCGACACCGACTCCCTGCGCGAGGCCTGCCTGCGCATCCAGCGCTTCTGCGCCGGGCTGGCCTGAGGCGCGGGCGCGCCATGCCGGTGCTCGCCCAGCGGCTTTCGGGGCTGTCCGCACCGGCCACGGTGGCGATGGCGGTGCGCGCCCGTGCGCTGCGTGCGGCGGGGCACGACGTGATCTCGCTGGCGCTGGGCGAGCCGGACTTCCCGACGCCGGCGCATGCGGTGGAGGGCGCGCACCGCGCCGCACTCGACGGGGACACGAAGTATCCGCCGACGGACGGCACGGCGGCGCTGAAGCAGGCGGTGCGGGCCAAGTTCGCGCGCGAGAACGGGCTGCAGTTCGCCCCGGACGAGGTGATCGTCGCCAACGGCGGCAAGCAGATCCTGTTCAACGCGCTGATGGCGACGCTCGATCCCGGCGACGAGGTGGTGATCCCGTCGCCATACTGGGCCAGCTACCCGCTGATCGCCCGGCTGCTGGGCGGCGTCCCGGTGTTCGCGCCGTGCCGGGAGGCCGACCGGTTCCGGCTGCGGCCGGAGGCGCTGGAGGCGGCGATCGGGCCGCGCACGCGCTGGGTGATCCTCAACTTCCCCAACAACCCGACCGGCGCGATCTGCCCGCACGCCGACCTCGTGGCGCTGGCGCAGGTGCTGGAGCGTCATCCGCAGGTCTGGATCCTGTGCGACGAGATCTATGAGCATCTCGTGTTCGACGACGCGCCGCACGTGTCGCTGGCCGGTGCCGCGCCGGGCCTGCGCGACCGGTTGCTCACGCTGTCCGGCGTGTCCAAGAGCTACGCGATGACCGGCTGGCGGATCGGCTATGCCGGCGGCCCGGCGGGGCTGATCGAGGCGATGTCGACGATACAAAGCCACTCGACCTCCGGCGCGTCGTCGATCTCGCAGGCGGCTGCGGTGGCGGCGCTGTCCGGGCCACAGGACGGCGTATCGGTCATGCGCGACACCTATCGCCGCCGCCGCGACCTGGTGGTGTCGGCGCTGCGGGCGATCCCCCGGCTGAGCTGCGCGGTGCCGGACGGCGCGTTCTATGCCTACCCGGGCGTGGCCGGATGCCTCGGACGCACCACTGCCGGCGGGCGCAGGATAGACGACGACGACGACTTCGCGCTCGCCCTGCTGGAGGAGGAGCACGTCGCCACCGTGGCCGGCAGCGCGTTCGGGATGAGCCCGTTCATCCGGCTCAGCGTGGCGTCGAGCGACGAGTCGCTGACCCGGGCCTGCGACAGGATCGCCCGGTTCTGCGCCGGCCTGTCGGGATGAGCGGATCGGGCGTGGGGATCGGGGACGGTGGCTGACAGGCTGCACGGCAAGGTCGCCCTCGTCACCGGGGCCGCCCGCGGCATCGGGCTGGCCATCGCGCGAGCGTTCGTGGCCGAAGGTGCCAGGGTGCGTCTGGTCGATCTCGACGGAGAGGCGGCGGGTGCGGCCGCAGCCTCCCTTGGCGCCACGGCATCATCCGCCCCGCTCGACGTGCGTGACGAGGGCGCCTGGGAGGCAGTGGTTGGTGACCTGCTCGGGCGCAGCGGCCGACTCGACATCCTGGTCAACAACGCCGCGATCACCGGCCTCGAGACCGGCGCCGTCCACGACCCGGAGCACGCGTCGCTGCAGGACTGGCAGGCGGTGCACCGCACCAACCTCGACGGGGTGTTCCTCGGCTGCAGGCAGGCGATCAGGGCGATGCGTCCGACCGGCCATGGCTCGATCATCAACATGTCGTCCCGCTCCGGCCTGGTCGGCGTCCCGGCCGCTGCCGCCTACGCCTCGTCCAAGGCCGCGATACGCAATCACACCAAGACGGTGGCGCTCTGGTGCGCGCAGCAGCGTCTCGCCATCCGCTGCAACTCGATCCATCCCGGTGCCATCCTGACCCCGATCTGGGAGCCGATGCTGGGGCAGGGTGCCGACCGTGCGGAGCGCATGGCAGCGCTGGTCGCCGACACGCCGCTGCGCCGCTTTGGCCTGCCGGAGGAAGTCGCGGCGGTGGCTGTCCTGCTCGGGTCCGACGAGGCTGGCTAGATCACCGGCGCCGAGCTCACGATCGACGGCGGCCTGCTCGCGGGCTCGTCGGCCTCGCCCGGCTGAGCGCCGCGCGCCGACCGTACCAGCGGGATGCTCGGCCGCCGCGCCGTTCAGGCGACCGAAAGGCGCTGGCGCAACAGGGATAAGGACGACATCTCTCCGGACGGCCGGAGCGCCCTGGTCTGGGTAACCGCCTGTCTGATCAGCTCCGCCGGCTGGGTGGTGACGACGGGATCCGCAGGCGCCGCGACAACCCGCAGCCTGGACCATTCCTCCAGGCGTGCCGCCAGTTCCCGGCGCTGCCGGGTCGCGACGACAACCGATTGCGACAGATGTGCGGCGTCGGCGCTTCCCGCCTTGCCGTAGCAGAAGGCCGCCAGGCATCTCGCCACTTCGAGATCGGCCTGACGCCAGGCCTGGCGCAGCGCGCGCTCGGACAGCGTGGACTCCAACATGAAACGTTTCCTATTGCCTCGGGTGTCTACGCACCACATTCGGAGGTGGATGATCTTTGCATACACGGTAACGCATTGTTTTTCGCGGGCGGATCCGAAAAGAGATCCGTCTTGATACGTGAGGACCGTGTCGTACTGGAGACGATCCGGCGGTGCCGGACTGGCGGCTGTCGGTCCGCGCCGGCGGCCGCTTCAACCGACGATGAAGAAGTCCCGTAGCCGTTCGACCAGCTGGTAGGGCGCCTCCTCGGGGATGAAGTGTCCGGCCTCGATCGCGCCGCCCTCCACCGCGCCGGCAACGCCGTTCTGCCACAGCGTCCGCGGATCATACCAGCCACCGATCCGACCGCGCGTGCCCCAGACCAGCAGCACCGGGCAGCCGATCCTGCCCGGCGCCGGATCCTGGACCGGCAACGGGCCGTCCGCGGCGGCGCCATGGCCACGCTGCACCTCGTTCCAGCCGCCCTCCAGCAGGTAGTCGGCGACCGCCTCGGGATCGAACATCTCCGGCTTCTCGTCCGGGGCGACCAGGCGGAACCAGTCGTCCGGCGCCTTCACCAGCAGCGCTTCCGGCTTGGGATGCAGCTGGGCGAACCAGCAGGCCTCATAGCCGGCGAGCGCGAACGCCATGTCCTCGCGCCCTGTATGGTCGAGCAGCGGCACCGCCTCGATCAGCCCCAGCCGGTCGACCTTGTCCGGCGCGTCCAAGGCGAGGCGCGCCGCCACGTGGGCGCCGAAATCGTGCCCCGCGACCGAGAAACGGCGGTGGCCGAGCCGGCGCATCAGCGTGAGCATGTCGTGGGCGAGCTCACCCACCGTGAGGTGCGCGGGCAGGTCGGCGCATACCACCGCGAAACGGTCGCTCAGCGCCGGCGCCACCTGATGCCACATGGCATGGGTTTGCGGCTGGCCATGCAGCAGCAGCAGCGGCGCGGCCTTCCACCCCGCGACGCCTCCCGTACGCAGCCGATAGCGCGTCCCGGACAGCGTCATCTCTTCGTAGTGAAAGCCGGCGAAGAACATGCAGCCCACATCCGCTTGGAGCATCCCTTGTTCCCGACCTTGCTCCGGGCTGCAATGGGAGCGGGGCGCACGCCGGCGCCCACACACACGCAGCTAGCACGTTTCTGTTGTGCAAGGGAGCGACGATGGCCGGCCTCGATCCGGACGATTGGCAGGGCCTGCGCACGCTCGGCCACCGCATGCTGGACGACATGATCGACCGGCTGGCGGCGCATAGCGCGAGCGCCGGTCCGGTCTGGCAGCCGATGCCGCCCGAAGCGCGTCGAGCGCTGCGCACCGCATTGCCGCGCGGACCGACCGATCCGGCGGCGCTGTACGAGGCCTTCCAGGCGCAGGTGGTGCCTTATGCGCTGGGCAACACCCACCCACGGTTCATGGGCTGGGTGCATGGCGGCGGCACCGGGATCGGCATGCTGGCCGAGCTGCTGGCGGCCGGGCTGAACGCCAATCTCGGCGGCCGCGACCACGCGCCGATCGAGCTGGAGCGCACCGTGATCGCCTGGGCGGCGGAGATGGTGGGCATGCCGGCCGACAGCTCCGGCATCCTGGTGACCGGGTCGTCAATGGCCAACATGATCGCCGTGCTGGTGGCCCGGCGGGCGGCGGCGGGACCTGCGGTGCGCAGCGACGGGGTCAGCGGCACCGGCCTGGTCGGCTACGCCGGTGCCAGCGCGCATGGCTGCATCCCCCGCGCCTTCGACCTGGTCGGCCTCGGCACCGGCGCCCTGCGCACGATCCCACTGGACGCCGATGGCCGCATGAGCCTGCCGGCCCTGGCGGAGGCGGTGGAGCGCGATCGTGCCGCCGGGCTGACGCCGTTCCTGGTCGCGGCCACCGCGGGCACGGTGGATACCGGGGCGATCGACCCGCTCGACGCCATCGCTGACCTTTGCGCCGAACACGGGCTCTGGTTCCACGTCGACGGCGCGTTCGGCGCGCTGGCGGCGCTGTCGCCGGCGATCCGGCCGCGGCTCCGGGGCATCGAGCGCGCCGACAGCCTGGCGTTCGACTTCCACAAGTGGGCCCAGGTGCCCTACGACGCCGGCTGCATCCTGGTGCGCGACGGCCAGGCGCAGGCCGACGCCTTCGCCCAGACCCTGGCTTACCTATCGCGTGAGGACCGGGGTGCCGCCGCCAACGCCCCCTGGCCCTGCGACCTCGGTCCCGACCTGTCGCGCGGCTTCCGGGCGCTCAAGGTCTGGATGACGATCGCCACCTATGGGGTTGATCGTATGGGACAGTTGGTGGACGACAGTTGCGCCGTGGCGCGTCATCTGGCAGCGAGGGTCGAAGCGGAGCCACTGCTGGAGCTGCTGGCGCCGGTGACGCTCAACATCGTCTGCTTCCGGGTCCGCCGTGGTGCCGCCAACCTCGACCACCTCAACGCCGAACTGGTCAAGGACCTGCACGAGTCCGGCATCGCGGTGCCCTCCACCACCGTGCTCGGCGGCTGCCGGGCGATCCGGGCCGCGATCGTCAACCACCGCACGACGACGTGCGACGTGGACCTGATGATCGACGGACTGCTGAAGCTGGCGCGACGCCGGAGCGTCAGGAGCGATATCGCTGATCGTGAAGCATCCTCCATGCCAGCGTGATACTGGCGCAGTGTCGGAGGATAATCAAACAAGATACTAAGTTTGGAGTTTTTCTTCCGATTACCTCGACGAGGGATCGAGCATGGCAGAACCATGATCTTCGGTGGCAGCCGAGGCGGCTAGACAGCTGTTGATGCGGGATCAGCGGTCGAGAAGCACCCGGGAGACGGCGGTGCGCAGGCGTGGGCTGTCGGGACTGGTCACGCTGGAGAACCAGTCAGCCAGGCGCCCGTCGCGTCCGATGACGTATTTGAAGAAGTTCCAGCGTGGCCGCGACAGCAGGCCGCCCTGCTGCGCCAGCCAGTGGAACAGCGGGTCGGCGTCCCGCCCGCGGACGCGCAGCTTCTCCGTCATCGGGAAGCTCACGCCGTAGTTGGCGCTGCAGAAGCCGGCGATCTCGGCCTCGCTGCCCGGCTCCTGGCGGCCAAAATCGTTGCTCGGCACGCCGATCAGGGTGAGCCCGCGCTCCCGGTGCTGCGACCACAGCGCCTGCAGCCCCTCGTATTGCGGGGTGAAGCCGCATCTGGACGCGGTGTTCACGATCAGCAGCGGGCTGCCTGCGTATTGTGCCAGCTTCAGCGGCTCGCCCTGCAGACTGGTGAGGGTGAAGTCAAAGGCGGTGTGCTCGGCCATGCCGTCCTCCGGATCGCGACCGGTGCATCAGACGGTCCCGGTAGCGGCGGTCAAGGGCCCAGCACGGCCGCGCGATGACGCAACCGGCTCAGGCTGGTGGCCGAGGCCGCTGCCGCGGTGAGGGCGGCCAGGCCGAGGCAAGCCTGGTTGGCGGCGTGGCCGAGCAGGGCGAAGGTCATCGCCACCAGCATCGCCCCGGTGGTCTGGCCGAGCAGGCGTGCCACCGAGATCATGCCGCTGGCGCTTCCGGCCCGGGTCGCCGGTGCCGTCAGCAGCATGGCGCGGTTGTTGGGCGGCTGGAACAGCCCGAACCCGGCGCCAGCGAGGGCGATCCGCCAAGCGATGTCGGCGTCGGCCGGGCGTGCCGGCATCAGCCACAGGGCGAGAAAGCCGCAGGCGGTCAGGCCGAGCCCGACCGAGGACAGCACCGCGACCGGGTAGCGGTCCGACAGCCGCCCCACGAACGGGCCGACCGCCACGATCGCCAGCGGCCAGGGGGTGATCAGCAGCCCGGTCGCCACCGCCGAGCGATGCAGCACCGTTTCCAGGGTGAAAGGCATGGAGATGATAAAGAAGTTCGACGCGACGAAGGCGAGGAACCCGGTCAGCACCGCGACCCGGAACCCGGACAGGCCGAGCAGGTCGACCGGCAGCATCGGCTCGGCCTGGCCGAGCTGCCGGCGCACCAGCACCAGGAGGCACACGCTCCCCAGCGTCAGCAGCAGCAGCGAGACGCCGAGCCCGTCGCGATGCGCCAGACGGTCGAAGCCGACGATCAGCGCGCCAAATGCCGCGGCGTTGAGCAGTGCCGACAAGCCGTCCAGCGGGGTCGATCCGTGCGGGGTGCGCGGCAAGGAGGTCAGCGCGAACAGCAGCGCCACGCCGCCGAGCGGCAGGTTGATGAGGAACAGCCACGGCCAATGCGCCACCGACAGCACCCCTGCCGCGACCGTCGGCCCCAGCGCCACGCCGGCCGCGACCACCATGCCGTTCAGCGCGGTCCCCCGCCCGATGATCGCGCGCGGATAGATGTGTCGGATCAAGGCGGCGTTGACGCTCATGATGCAGGCGCCGCCGAAGCCCTGCAGCGCGCGAGCCAGGGACAGCTGCAGCAGCGTGGTCGAGGCGGCACAGAGCAGGGAGGCCAGCACGAACAGGACCAGCCCGATCCGGCACATCCGGGCGTAGCCGATCCGGTCGCCCAGCGCTGCCAGCGGCAGCAGCGAGATCACGGACACGAGCTGATAGGCGTTGATCACCCAGATCGCCGCAGACGGCGCAGCGTGGATGTCGTGGGCAATGGTCGGCAGTGCCACGTTGGCGATCGCGTAGTCCAGCACCGACAACAGCACGGACAGCGACACCGCGAGCATGGCGAGCGAACGGGCGTTGCCGTGCAGCCCGTCATGGGGCCGGTCGGCAATCGACAGGGGGTGTGGCGGCTGGCTCGGCATGGTCCGCTTCTACGACCGGATCGCCACGCCCCGAAGTCCGTCCGAAACCACCCGGTTGCCGGAGCAGGACCACCGAACCTGCCAAGCAAACCATCGCCCGCTCAAGAATCCTAAACCGGTACCGCAAGCCCGTTGCGAAACCCTCTAATAATAAACGATCCGTGCTTTACACGAAGCGCTGCATCCGATCCTCCGGTCCCGATCGCAACCGGCCGGCGGCACGCTCCGTCCGGGCCTTGCGCCCTCGACAGGGGTAACCGACAACGGGAAGCGGCAGCAGCGAGGTGACGATGATCCGACCGGCCTGGATTCGGCCGACCCGTCCGCATGCGCCGGAGGGCGCCGTCGGCTGCGGTGCCGGACGCGACGATGCCTGACGGCCTGTACGGGCTGGCACGTGGCCTGCCCGGGGTGGCGCTGCTGCTGGCGATCGGCATCGCGTTCTCGACCGACCACCGCCGCATCGCCCCACGCACCGTGCTGGCGGCGCTGGCCTGCCAGTTCCTGCTCGGCACCCTGGTCCTGTTCGTGCCGCCGGGCCGGTGGGCGCTGCTGGCCGCCTCCGACGCGGTCAACGCCGTGCTCGACTACGGCAACCAGGGCATCGGCTTCCTGTTCGGCGGCCTTGTTGGGCCACGCATGGCGCAGCTGTTTCCCGAAGGGGGCTACGTGATCGCCTTCCGCGTGCTGCCCCAGATAGTTTATATCTCGGCGCTGATCGCGGTGCTGTATCATTTCGGGATCATGCAGGCGCTCGCCCGCGTGCTGGGCGGCGGGCTGCGGCTCCTTCTCGGCACCAGCCGGATCGAGAGCTTCTCTGCCGTGAGCACCATCGTGCTCGGCCAGAGCGAGATGCCGCTGGCGCTCAAGCCCTACGTGTCCGTGCTGACGACGGCCGAGCTGTTCGCGCTGATGTCGAGCGGGACCGCCTCGATCGCGGGCTCGGTGCTGGCCGGCTATGCCGGGCTCGGCGTGCCGCTGCCCTACCTGCTGGCGGCCTCGGTGATGGCAATCCCGGGCGGGCTGCTGTTCGCCAAGCTGCTGGTGCCGAGCACGGAGCCCAGCCGCGTCACCAGGCTGGACGTGTCGTTCGACGGCAGGCGCGCTGCCAACGTGTTCGAGGCAATCTCGTCCGGCACCGGCAACGGCGTGCAGCTGGCGGTGGCCGTGGGCTCCATGCTGATCGCCTTCATCGGGCTGATCGCGTGCCTGAACGGGCTGGTCGGGCTGGTCGGCGGCTGGCTCGGTCGTCCCGGGTTGTCCATGGAGGCGATCATGGGTGCGGCGTTCGCGCCGCTGGCCTGGTGCATCGGCGTGCCATGGCAGCTGTGCCGGCTGGTCGGCGGCATCATCGGCCAGAAGCTGGTGTTCAACGAGTTCATCGCCTACGTGCACCTTTCGCCGATGATCCGGGCCCATGCGCTTCCGCCGCACGTGCTGGCGATCCTGTGCTTCGCGCTGTGCGGCTTCGCCAACTTCGCCTCGATCGGCATCCTGCTCGCCAGCTACGGCGTGGTGGCGCCGGAACGCCGCGGCGAGGTGGCGCGGATGGGCCTCCGCGCGGTGCTGGCCGGCACCCTGTCCAACCTTATGAGCGCCACCATCGCCGGCATGTTCATCCGGTGATGCCCGAGCCCGGCCCCGAGCCGGAGGCCGGCGAAGAATAGGCGACGCCGGAGACGTCACCCATCCGGGCGCGGTCCGGGACAAAGGCACCCACATCCTGACCCTCGGCACGGCACCGTCTTACGCTTTCACGGCGCGTGCAGCCTGGCGGTCCTGCGTTTCCGCCTCGCGCGACGCCCGCTTCCGTTGCGAGAAAGGCGGCACCGGACAGCGAAGGCGGAGCTGCTACCGCGTTCCGTCCAGCAGGCCGATCACCTCGTGCAGGCTGCGCACGATCCGGTGCGCCTTCTCGTGCATCTCCGC
>CAXUDP010000008.1:52956-67525 GCA_964249735.1 uncultured Acetobacteraceae bacterium
CGATCACCTCGTGCAGGCTGCGCACGATCCGGTGCGCCTTCTCGTGCATCTCCGCGGTCGGCTGCAGCAGGTCCGGCACCATGACGACCCGCATCCCGGCCGCATGCGCCGCCCGGACCCCGGTATGGGAGTCCTCGAGCGCCAGGCAGGCCGTCGGCGCTACCTCGAGTCCCGCCGCGGCGGCCAAATAGGGTTCGGGATCGGGCTTGCCGCGGGACACGTCGTCGCGGGTGACGATCCGCGCGAACCGCCCTGCGATCCCGGCCCGCTCCAGGTGGTGCAGGGCACGGGCGCGTCCGGACGAGGTGGCTACCGCCCGTGGCAGCCCGCGCCGGTCGAGCGCGTCCAGCAGGGCCATCACTCCGTCCTTCAGCGCCAGCCGGCCGGAGGCGACCAGCGCGTCCAGATGCTCGCCGTGCAGCGCGAAGTAGCGGTCCAGCGGGAAGCCGTCGCCGTAGCGCTCGCGGATCATGGCGCGGCACAGGTCCACCGAGCTGCCGATCATGCCGCGGCAGAAGGCGGGCGGCATGTCGACGCCGAGCGCCACGCCGGCGCTGTGCAGCGCCTCCATCGACAACGTTTCGGAGTCCAGGAGCAGGCCGTCCATGTCGAAGATCACCGCCTCGATCGGCGCGTCGGGATGATCCGGCATCGTGCTGGTCTCCTGGCCGGGTTTGATGCCGGAGCACGTCCCGTGGCGAAGGGGAAGGAAGTCAGGACCCGCTGGTGTCGGCGTCCGGCGCCGGCTCCTCGGCGTCGCCGTGCAGCCCATAGATCCGGTAGGTGTCGATCGCCCGGGCGCTCGGGTACTGGTCCGTCATCTGGCCGGAGCGGCTGAAGTACTCGGTCACGACGATGCCGAGCGCCGGATCGATCACCGGCTGCGGGTTCAGCAGGCGCACCGGCACCTGCGGCGCAGGCGCGGGCACGCCTTCGGCGCGGTCCGCCGCCGCCGGCATCGCCACGGCTGCGACAGGCGTGATCCGCATGACCTTGCTCCCCGACCCTTGTCGCCGCCGAACAAACGACGGATCGGTTAAGGAAACCCTAATGGCCGCCCGCATCGGGCTCAGGACGGGTTGACCAGGAGGTCGGCGTGGTCGCGCGTCGCCTCGATCAGTCGGGCGTTCGGCGTGTCGGTGGCGGCGATCCAGGCCAAAGCTGCTTCCCGGCTGCGCCCGAACGCCATGTGCCGCGACAGCAGCCAGTCCAGCCGTGCAGCATCCGGCGTGGCGACGAACCAGCTCTGGTCCAGCAGCCCACGCACCGGCGCCCAAGGGCCGTCCAGCAGCAGGTAGTTCCCTTCCGTCACGACCAGCCGCACCTGCGGCGGCACCGGGATCGCGCCGGCTACCGGCTCCTCGATCTCGCGCCGGAACACCGGTGCATACACGGTCTCGTCCGGCGCCTGGCTGCGCAGGCGACGCAGCAGCGACACGTAGCCGGCGGCGTCGAAGGTGTCCGGCGCGCCCTTGCGATCGGCCCGGCCGAGACGCTCGAGCTCGGCCTGGGCGAGGTGGAACCCGTCCATCGGCACCAGCGCCGCCAGCGGCCCGAGCTGTGCCACCAGCCGGGCAGCCAGCGTCGACTTGCCGCTGCCCGGTGGGCCGGCGAGGCCGAGCAGCCGGCGTGCGCCCGACGCCATCAAGGCCCGGGCACGATCGAGAAGCGGCGCGGGCAGGGGGGAAAAGCCGGACATGATCTCGTGGCAGGACACCCGCCGGTCCGCGGTTGTCAAGGCGCTGCGACCTCGCGTCCGACCGAGAAGTTGAAGGCGACCGAGATCCTGGTCCCCGCGCCGGCATAGGGCGCCACCGAATGGATCAGCCAGGACGGGAACAGCACCATCATTCCCGCTTCCGGCGTCACCCGCTCGCCCTCGCCGTCGCCATGGGTGGCGGCGATGGCGCAGCGCAGCTGCGGCGCCACCATGGTCGGCAGGATCCCGCGCGGGTCGGCCAGCTCCAGCATCCCGCCCTGCGCCGCATCGGAGGCCGCACCACCATCGTCGACCCAGTAGATGCCGGACCAGTATGCCCCCGGATGGGCATGCGCACGGTTGCCGTGTCCGGTGCGGTTGACGTTGGCCCAGGCCGTGACCACCCAACCCACGGCCGCCGGGACCAGCGCGTCGCCCCGCTGCATCACCGTCATGTGCCCGACCAGCGCCCGCGCCGCGTCCAGCACGGCGAGGCCCGCCGGTCCGCACCAGGAGGCGAACTCGGCCGAGTGCCAGCCGCCCTGGTTGCTGACCGAGACGCCGCGCTCCGCCTGCTCCCGCGCCAGGATCGTCGCCGCCAGCTCGGCGTCGAGCGTCCGGTGCCCGCCCAGCCGCGCGCTGACGAGCGGGGTCGGGAACATCCCCCTGGCGGCGATGCTGCCGGGCTCGAACGCCGCGTCGAGCCGGTCGTCCGCGCCGTCGCCGCTGGTCATGCCTGTTCCGCTCCCACCGTCCTATTCCAGTCCCAGCGGCCGCCCCAGCAGCTGCGCGCGTGCCTCCGCGAGGCCGATCCTGCCAGTCAGCAGCGCCGCCACCATGTCGATGATCGGCACCGCCACGCCCGCGGCGGCCGCCCGCGCCGCCAGTGCCGGCGCGGTGTCCACCCCTTCCGCCACCGTGGTCCGGCTCTCCAGCACCTCCGCAAGCGCCTGGCCCCGCCCGAGTGCTGCACCCAGGCTGGTGTTGCGGGACGCGGCGCCGGTGCAGGTCAGCAGGAGGTCGCCTACGCCGGACAGCCCGCCCGCGGTGGCGGCACGGCCGCCCAGCGCCACGATCAGCCGCGACAGCTCGGCGATGCCGCGCGTCACCAGCGCCGCCCGGGCGTTCTCGCCATAGCCGGCGCCGATCGCCGCACCGGCCGCGATGGCGATCACGTTCTTCGCCGCGCCGCCGACCTCCACCCCCAGCGGGTCGTCCCCGGCATAGACGCGGAACCCGCCGCCCGACAGCATCGCCGCCAGCGCCTGCGCCAGGCCGACATCCGCACTCGCCAGCACCGCGGCGGCCGGCAGCCCGCGCGCCACCTCGCCGGCGAAGTTCGGCCCGGACAGCACGCCGCGCGGCAGGTGCGGGTGGAGGGCTGCCAGCACCTCGCCGGGCAGGCAGCCGGTGCCGCGCTCGACTCCCTTGCAGCAGGCGACCAGCGGCGCGTGCAGCGCCAGCCGGCCTGCGACGGCGCGCAGGTGCTGCATCGGCACCGCCAGCAGCAGCAGGTCGGCCGCGTCCGGCAGCACGCCGGTCACCGACACCTGGGCAGGCAGCACGATCCCGGGCAGGCGCGCCATGCAGCGGTCCGGCCCGAGCGAGGCGGGATCGCGCGCCCACAGCGACACCTCCGCCTCGGTTCGCGCCGCCTGCACCGCCAGAGCGGTACCCCAGGCGCCGGCGCCGACCACGGCGATCCGCGCGCTCACGCGGCCGCCCGCTCCGGCGTCAGCCGACGAACCTCGCTGCTGCCGGCGCCGACGCCCAGCGCGTCGGCGATCGCCGACAGGATCCCGGCGGCCGCCTCCTCGAAGCCCCAGGGCGGCGACCCCACCAGCAGGCCGCACCCGTTCAGCCGCGACGGGTCCAACGGCGGCCGGAGCAGCAGCTCCGCCGTCAGCAGGTCCGGCCCGCCCGCATCCGTCAGCCGGTCGAGGAAGCCGCGCGACGCCGCCCGGTTCTTGATCGGATACCAGGCCGCCACCGTCCCGGTGCCGAAGCGCTGCCGCGCCCGCGCGATGGCGGCTTCCAGGCGCGCGAACTCGCCCTCCTGCTCGAACGGCGGGTCGATCAGAGTCAGCCCGCGCCTGACCCCGTCTGCCGGCGGCAGCAGCGCCGCGATCGCCGCGTAGCCGTCGCGCCGGTGCACCGCGACCCGCGGATCGCGACCCATCCCGCGACGGAGCAGCGCGTGGTCGTCGGGATGCAGATCGCACAGCAGGAGCCGGTCCTGCGGCCGGAGCATCGCCTGCACCAGCGCCGGCGAGCCGGGATAGCGCGCCGGCGCCCCCGCCTCGCGCACCAGCCGGAGGTAGGGCGACAACGCCGGGATGTCCGGCCCGTCGAGCAGCCGGCCGATGCCGTCGCGCCATTCCCCGGTACGGTTCGCCTCGGTGCCCTCGAGGTCGTAGCGACCGATGCCGGCATGGGTGTCCAGCACCGCGACCGGCGCCTCCTTGCGCTGCATCGCCCGCACGAGCCAGACCAGCAGCGCGTGCTTCATGCAGTCGGCGAAGTTCCCGGCGTGATAGGCGTGGCGGTAGTTCATGCAGGCACGAGCTCGTCCAGCGGCCAGCGCGGACGCGGCGGGGCAGCGAGGTCGCCCGCAGCACCCGCCCGCAGCGCCTCGATCGCCGCCCAGCCGACCATGACCGCATTGTCGGTGCACAGCCGCAGCGGCGGGGCGGCGAAGCCGACGCCGCGCGAAGCGGCGAGGCCGGTCAGCCGGGCGCGGATGGCGGCGTTGGCCGCAACCCCGCCCGCGACCACCAGCAGCCTGGCCTCCGGCATCATGTCCAGCGCGTTGCCGACCCGGTCCGCGAGCACCGTTGTCACCGCCGCCTGGAACGAGGCGGCGAGGTCGGCCGCGTCCTGGCCGGCGAGGGGGGCGGGCAGGGTGGCGATGCGCTGCGCCACCGCCGTCTTGAGGCCGCTGAAGGAGAAGTCGCAGCCCGGGCGGCGCAGCAGCGGGCGGGGCAGGCGGTGCGCCTCCGGATCGCCGCCCTGCGCCAGCCGCTCCAGCGCCGGTCCGCCGGGCCAGCCGAGCCCCAGCATCTTCGCCACCTTGTCGAACGCTTCTCCCGCCGCGTCGTCGACCGTGCCGCCGAGCCGGCGGTAGCGGCCGAGTCCGTCCACCGCCACGCACTGGCAGTGCCCGCCGGACACCAGCAGAAGCAGGTAGGGGAACGGGGCGCCGCCGGGAACCAGGCCCGGCAACCGCGCCGTCAGCGCGTGCGCCTCGAGGTGGTTCACCGATACGAACGGCACCCCGAGCGCCAGCGCCATCCCCTTGGCCAGCCCGCTGCCGACGACCAGGCCGCCGATCAGGCCGGGCCCGCAGCTGGCCGCCACCGCGCCGAGCCGGTCCGCCGGAGTTCCTGCCTCGTGCAGCACCGCGCGGACCAGGTCCGGCAGGTGCAGGAGATGGGCGCGGGCGGCGATCTCCGGCACCACGCCGCCGAACGGCGTGTGCTCCGCCTGGCTCAGCACCCGCTCGGCCAGGACCACGCCGGCGGCGTCCAGGACCGCGCAGGCGGTCTCGTCGCAGGACGACTCGATCGCCAGCACCGGTCCGCCGTTCCAGCCCTCCGCCTTCGCCTGCGACACAGGATCCGCCATCGCCACCTTTCCATCCTGCGGTGCGGGTAATACGACAGGCCCATGCCGCCCGCACAGCCCGATCCGCTCCCGGTTCCGCCTGCCGAGCCGGCACCGCCGTCGGACGCGCTGCAACGGGCCGCGGCGGCCGCGGCGGCACGGCAGGCGCAGGTGCCAGGCGGCCGGCCCGGCAGCCACCGCCCGACCCTGCCGCTTCGCGTCGGCACCCGCGGCTCGCCGCTGGCGCTGGTGCAGACGCGGACCTTCCTGACGGTGCTGACCCGTTTCTGCCCGGTTCTGCGCGACATGGAAGCGTTCGAGGAGCACCGGATCAACACCACCGGCGACATGGTGCAGAACCGCCTGCTGGCGGAGATCGGCGGCAAGGGGCTGTTCGCCAAGGAGATCCACGAGGCGCTGGCGGACGGCCGGATCGACCTCGCGGTGCACAGCCTGAAGGACCTGGAGACCACCCTGCCGCCCGGCCTGGTGCTGGCCTGCGCGCTGAAGCGCGAGGACGCGCGCGACGTGCTGGTGCTTCGTCCCGACCTGCCGGGCCCCGGTCCCGGCGACCCGTACTCCGTGCTGGCGCGTGGCGCCCTGATCGGCACCGCCTCGGTCCGCCGCCAGGCACAGCTGCTGCACGCGCGGCCCGACCTGCGCACGGCCATGATACGCGGCAACGTGCAGACCCGGCTCGACAAGGTGTCGCAGGGCCTGTTCGACGGGAGCCTGCTGGCCCTCGCCGGCCTGCGTCGGCTGGGCATGGAGGACCGTGCCGACGTGATCCTGGAGCCGGAGGTGATGGTGCCGTCGGCCGGGCAGGGCATCGTCGGCGTCACCGTGCGCGAGGCCGATGCCGAGCTGCGTGAGCTGCTGTCGGCGATCGAGGACGACGAGGCGCGTGCCGTGTCCACCGCCGAGCGCGCGTTGCTGGCCGAGCTCGACGGCTCCTGCCGCACCCCGATCGGCGGCCATGCCCGCCTCGATCGCGCGGCGCCGGGCGGTCCGAAACTGCTGCTCACCGGGCTGGTGGCGCGTGCCGACGGCTCCTTCCTGCTCAAGCGCAGCGTCGAGGGGCTGCCGGCCGACGCCGAGCGGCTCGGGCGCGATCTCGGCGCCTCGCTCCGCGCCGACAGCCCGTCCAACCTGTTCGAGTGACAGCGCGGCGCGGGGTCCTGGTCACCCGGCCGGAACCTGGCCTGTCCGAAACGATGCACGCTCTCGCCCGCCTGGGCTTCGCGCCGGTGGCCGCGCCCCTGCTGTCGATCCGGACGCGGCGCCCGGTCCTGCCGCGTCGGGTGCAGGCGATCCTGCTCACCAGCGGCCAGGCCGCGGCACCCCTGGCAGGGCTGGCACCGGAACTGCGCGCCCTGCCGGTTCTCGCGGTCGGCGACGCCACCGCGGCCCGCGCGCGCGCCGCCGGCTTCGGGGCGGTCGACAGCGCCTCCGGCGACGCGGCGCGGCTGGTCGGGATCGCCGGGGGCCGGTTTGACCGGGACGGGGAGCCGCTGCTTCTGGCCTGTGGCCTCGGGCAGGGATCGGAGGTGGCCGCCGGGCTGCGCCGGGCCGGGTTCCGGGTCCGGCGGCGCTGCGTCTACGCGGTGCGGCCGGTGCGTCGGCTGCCGGAACCGGCACTCGATGCGCTGGCGTCCGGCCGCCTCGAGGCGGTGCTGTTCTTCTCCGCCGACACCGCGGCGGCCTTCGTCCGGGTGCTGCCGCGGCACCTGCATGCCGCACTCGCCACCGTCCGCGCCGTCGCCATCAGCCCGCGCGCCGCCGAACCGCTGCGTCGCCTGCGCTGGCGCGGCATCGCCGCCGCCGGGACGCCGGACGCCGCGGCGCTGGTGTCCCTGCTGGAGGAACGCTGAGCGGGGGTCAGGCGTGCCCGGCCGGCTGGTTCATCGCCGACGCAAGCTGCGCCCGCTTGGCCTGCCACAACGCCACGAAGTCGATCGGCTGCAGCACCACCGGCGGGAACCCGCCGTCGCGCGTGACCTCGCTGACGATGTTGCGTGCATACGGGAAGATCAGCCTCGGCACCTCGACCAGCAGCAGCGGCTCGAACATGGTTTCCGGCGTGTCGCCCAGGGTCACCACCGCGGCATAGGCGAGCTCGACGATGAACACGGTGCGCCCGCTGGATGCCGACGCGGCGCTGCCGGCCTCGCCGGCGGGCTCGGTGGCGTCCGCCTTCACCGACAGCACCACCTCGAACACGTTCTGCTCCTGCTGCAGCCGGTTCGCCTGGACGTCGATGTTCACCGAGATCTGCGGGTTGGCGCGGAGCGTCGCGAAGATCTCCGCACCCGACGGCACCTCGAACGACAGGTCCTTGGTGTACTGGAGGTTCATGGTCAGCGGCAGCGCCGGCGGACCCGGCTGGGCGGGGTTGGCGTCGGACATGGGGTTCTCCTCCTTCGGATCGTGGCCGGCGCTAGCACGGCGCAGGGTGCGACGCCAGGAAGGAGGTGGCGGCTCGGCGCCCGTCAGGTCGCGGCGGTGCCATGCCGCCAGACGATCGGGCCGGGCGGCGGTGCCGCCGGATCGACCGGGAGCCAGCACCCGTTCTCCAGGCTCCGGCCGCTGAACGCCAGCAGAAAGCCCCAATGCGACACCAGCAGGGTTTCCTCCTGGTCGGGTGCCGCCGCCATGGCGGTGCGAAACCGCGCGGCGCGGTCGATCACGCTGTCCTCGGTCTCGATCGCGGGCCTGCCGTCCGCACCGGTCGCGCCGTCGTGCCACCACGCGCCGTCGGCCCCGGAGAAGTCGATGCCGGGCCAGTCGCGCTCCAACAGCGGGCGCGGCGAGCCGATGTCGCAGGCGAACGCGTAGCGCTCTCGGACCAGGGTGGTGACGGCGATCGGAAGGCCGAGGCGGGCGGCGACCGGTGCCGCGGTCTGCAGCGCCCGCCGATATGGCGACGCCACGATGCGGGTGATCCGCCCGGCCCCGCACAACGCGTCCGCTGCCGCATCCGCCTGCGCCAACCCGTCGGCGGTCAGGCCGGGATCGATCAGGCCCGGGTCGCGCCGAGTGCGGGTGAAGTGGAGGTTGAACTCGCTCTGGCAGTGCCGCAACACGATCATCGTTGCAGCCGATACGCTCCCCCGGAGCACCCGGCAATCGTCGCCTGATTGTCTCCGGGCGCCGACGCCCCTATCTCTGCCGGGCCCCTGCTCGAGACCGGGCCTCCATCCTCCGCCTTTGTCCTCCCAAGACGATCGGGATCCTCGATGCATTTCCTCGCCGGCAACTACCCGGTCGACCTCGTCCTGCTGGGCCTGTTCGCCGCCTTCCTGGTGCTGCGTCTGCGCAGCATCCTGGGCAAGCGCACCGGGCTCGAGCGTCCGGCAACGCCGCCGGTGGCCTTGCGCACGCCTGGGCCGGTGATCGAGGCGCGGGCCGAGCCGACGCCGGCAGCCACGGAGCGCAAGCTGCCCGATCCGGCCGGACCGGTGGGGGTGACGCTGGCGCGCATCCGCGAGCGCGAGCGCGGTTTCGACGCGGCGCAGTTCCTCGTGCAGGCCGAGGCGGCGTTCCGGCGCATTGTCGCGGCCTTCGCCGAGGGTGATCGCACGGTGCTGCGTGGCGCGCTGACCGGCGATGCCTATGCGGCGTTCGACGCGGCGATCATCGCCCGTGAGGCGGCCGGCGAGACCCAACGCGCCGAGATCCGTGCGGTGACGCAGATGCAGATCACCGACGCGGCCCTGGTGCAGGAGAACGGCATCTGGCGCGCCACCATCGACGTGCGCATCGTGTCCGACCAGGTCAGCGTGCTGCTCGGCCGCGACGGGCTGCCGGTGTCTGGCGCCGACGCGGTGACGGAGCTCGCCGACAGCTGGACCTTCGAGCGCTGGATCGGCGGCCCGAAGGGCACCGACGGCGCCGCCTGGCGGCTTGCCGGCGCCCGGAGCGCCTGACGCTCCGCGCTCCGCGCCGGCCGTCTTCCGCATCGCCTGCATGATCGTCCCGTTGCGCGCTGCCGCCCTGTTGACGGGCGCCCTGCTCCTGGTGTCGGCCTGCGCTGGGCGCACCGGTCCGCCGACGCTCGCCCTGACCCGCATCGACTATGCCGCCATCCCCGGCTGGAACGCGGACCGTCTCGGCGGCGTGCTGCCGGCGCTGCTGGCAGAGTGCGAACGGCTGGGGCGGCTGCCCGCGGACACCAGTCTGGGTGGTGCCGTGGAGGCCCGCAGCGCCGCCGGGATGGCGGGCTCCTACGGGCCGGCCTGCCAGGCCGCCCGCGCGCTGCCTTCAGGCGACGAGGCGACCGTACGGCGCTACCTCCAGACCTGGTTCCTGCCTTTCCTCGCGTCGGACCGCGACGTTCCCGACGCCAGCCTGACCGGCTACTTCGAGCCGGAGTTCGCCGGCTCGCTGTCGAGAACTTCCGAGTACGCCGTGCCGGTCTACGGTCGTCCCTCGGAGCTGGTCACGCTGAGCGCTCCGGGTCCCGGCGGCCAGCCCTTGACCGGCCGGGTCGAGGACCACCGGGTGGAACCGTACTGGAGCCGCGCGCAGATCGATCGCGGCGCGCTCGGCCGTCGCGGCCTGGAAATCCTGTGGCTGCGCGATCCGGTGGACCTGTTCTTCCTGCAGGTGCAAGGCTCCGGCCGCATCCGGCTGCCGGACGGACAGATCGTCCGGCTCGGCTATGCCGGACGCAATGGCCAGCCCTACGTGCCGCTCGGGCGCCTGCTGGTGGCGGGCGGGCAGCTTCCTGCGGACGGGGTCAGCATGCAGTCCATCCGTGGCTGGCTGACCGCCCATCCGGCCGAGGCCGGGCCGCTGATGGAGCGGAACCCGAACTACGTGTTCTTCCGCCTGCTCGACGACGTGGCGCCGAACCAGGGGCCGCCCGGCGCGCTGGGCGTGACCCTGACCCCGCTGCGCTCGGCCGCGGTCGACCGCGCCTTCCTGCCGCTCGGCGTGCCGCTGTTCGTCGCCACCACCCGCCCGGACGGCTCGCCGCTCGACCGGCTGGTGCTGGCGCAGGATCTCGGCACCGACGTGACCGGCCCGGTCCGCGCCGACCTGTTCTTCGGCTGGAACGACGCGGCGGCACGCGACGCCGGCGCCATGCATGCCGGCGGCCGGATCGTGCTGCTTCTGCCGCGGCAGCCCGGCGTCCAGTGAAAACCGGGGGGTGAGTCTGGCAGGATCAGCCCCGTCCTGGTGATACTCCCGCCATGACGCCATTCGACTCGCTCGACACCGATTCGGCTCATCGCCCTCCCGCCCAGGCCCGAGATCCGGTCCCCGTCGAGCCGATCGCCCGGCGGCAATGGGCGGGACGGCACATCCTGTATCGCGGCGACTGCCTGCGGGTCATGGAGCGGCTTCCCGCCGCGTCGGTCGACGTGGTGGTGACCTCGCCGCCGTACAACATCGGCCTCGCCTACCGCTCCTACGGCGACCGGCGCGCGGAGCAGGACTACCTCGACTGGATGCTGAAAGTGGCGACCGGCATACGCCGCGTGATGCGTCCCGACGCCTCGTTCTTTCTCAACATCACCGGGTCCAGCGCCATGCCGTGGCTGCCGTTCGAGCTGATCGTGCGGCTGCGCGGCCTGTTCCGGCTGCAGAACCACATCACCTGGGTGAAGTCGATCTCGATCGGCGACGAGACGGTCGGCCACTTCAAGCCGATCAACAGCGCCCGCTACCTTCATCGCAACCACGAGCACGTGTTCCACCTGACGCAGGACGGCGCGGTGCCGCTCAAGCGCCTGGCGGTGGGGGTGCCGTTCAAGGACAAGACCAACATCGCCAGGCGTGGCCACGCCCAGGACCTGCGCTGCCGCGGCGACAGCTGGTTCATCCCGTACGAGACGGTGCGCAACCGGTCGCAGAAGTTCGACCACCCCGGCACCTTCCCGATCATGCTGCCGCGCATGTGCGTGCGCCTGCACGGCAAGCCCTCGCCCGTGGTGCTGGACCCGTTCATGGGCACCGGGACGACTCTGCTGGCGGCCGAGCAGGAAGGCGCGCGTGGCATCGGCATCGACCTCGACGCCGGCTATGTCGGGATCGCCCGCAGCCGGCTGCTGGCGTCCATGAAGGCGGCGCGCGCCGCCTGAGCCGTCTACCGGCACGGCCGAAAGGTCGGCGGACACGAGGTCGTGCCCGTCATCCCGCTTCGGCTGGACCTGTGCGTGTCTCTGCATGGTCGCATGCTCCGACGTCCCAAGGCGTCTGCCCAGGGCTTTCGTCCGGCTCAGGATCCGGCAAGAACAGGACCGGTGTCCAGAAGTTGAGGCAGGTTGCCATCTTGTGGCAATACCCGCCACCACATCGATACGGTGTCGTCATCGACCGTCCAAGATGTAATGTGAAAACAAGCGCTTGAACGGTTATGGTCCGCGCCGTCCAGCTGGCACGGAACCTGCTGTCACAGCAACGACGGTCGCCGACAACCAGGCCGCCGCGACGAGGAACCATGCCGGCGCGCGTTGACACATCCAAGCACAGCCGCCTCGTCCTGCGGTCGCGTCTGGCCACGGTTCTCCTGCCGGCCCTTCTATGCGGCTGCGAGGTTGGTCCCGACTTCCACCGTCCGCTGCTGGCTGTGCCTGGCCGCTACAACGAGCAGGCGCCGGCAGCGCGCACGGCGTCGGCCGGGACCGCGGGCGGGGCGGCGCAGACGCTGGTGACGGGCGCCGACCTTCGGGGCGACTGGTGGACGCTGTTCCACTCGCAGGCCTTGTCGGCGCTGGTGGCTCAGGCGCTGCGCGACAACCCGAACCTGGAGGCAGCACGCCAGGCGCTGCGGCAGGCGCAGGAGCTGGAGCTGGCGCAGGAGGGCACGCTGTTCCCGACCATCAACGGCCAGGTGCTGCGCGGCCGGCAGGAGGCGCCGCTGAACTACGAGGAGCCGGGGTTCCCGAGCACGCAGGCGGAGCTGTTCACCCAGTACAACGCCCAGCTGAACCTCGGCTACACCTTCGACGTGTGGGGCGGCCTGCGCCGGGCGATCGAGCAGGCCGGCGCGCAGGCGGGCTACCAGCGGTTCGAGCTGGAGGCGGCGGTGCTGTCGCTGACCGCCGGCGTGGTGACCAGCGCGATCCAGGCGGCGTCGTTGCGCGCCCAGATCGCGGTGCAGCAGCAGCTGATCGGCTTCGAGCAGAAGCAGCTCGACACGGTGCGCCAGCAGTTCCAGCTGGGCGGCGCCACCGGCACCGACGTCGCCACCCAGCAGGCGCAGGTGGCGCAGGCGCAGACGGTGCTGGTGCCGCTGCAGACCGAGCTGGTGCAGACGCGCGACCAGATCGCGGCCTATCTGGGGCGGGCGCCGTCCGAGGTCGCGCTTCCCGCCATCACCCTGGAGCAGCTGACGCTGCCGGACAGCCTGCCGGTGAGCCTGCCGTCGGCGCTGCTGGTGCAGCGTCCCGACATCCTGGCGGCACAGGAAACCCTGCACCAGCAGAGTGCGGCACTGGGGGTGGCGATCTCGCAGCGCCTGCCGCAGGTGACGCTGCAGGCGTCGGTCGGCTCGTCTGCCGGCGACATCCACCAGCTGTTCAGCCCGGGCAACGGCTTGTGGTCGGTGGTGAACCAGGCGGTGCAGCCGATCTTCGACGCGGGCCAGCTGCTGCACAAGCAGCGTGCGCAGAAGGCGGCGCTGCTGGAGGCGGCGGCTTCCTGGCGCAACACGGTGGTGACGGCGTTCCAGAACGTGGCCGACGTGCTGGCGCAGCTGCAGAACGACGCGGTGAACCTCCAGTATGCGCTGACCGCCGCCGAGGCCGGGCAGCGCGGACTGTCGCTGGCCAGCCTGCAATACAAGCTGGGAGGCGTGTCCTACCTCAGCGTGCTGACCGCCGAGCAGACCTACCAGACCGCGGTGATCACCCTGATCCGGGCGCAGGCGGCGCGCTATGCCGACACCGCCCTGCTGTTCCAGGCGCTGGGCGGCGGCTGGTGGCACCGCGGCGACCTGCCGCCGCCGCCGCCCGGCCTGCTGAGCTCGCCGCTGCCATGAGTGTCCCTGCCGACCCATCCCTCCATCCCGAGCTGCGACGGAACGCCTTCATGACGCGGACACGCCTGGTCCTGCTGCTGCTCCTGGTGCTGGCGGCGGCTGCCTACCCGGTCTGGCGCCTCGCCCACCGCGCTGCCCCGGCGCAGGCCGCCCAGGGGACTGCACAGGCGGCCGAGCCGCCGCAAACTGTGTCGGACATCGTGGTGCGCCGGCAGCCCTGGCAGGACCGGCTCAAGGCGTATGGCCAGGTGCGGGCGGTGCAGGGGGCGGAGCTGTCGGCCCAGGTACCCGGCATCGTCGACGAGATCGACTTCCAGTCCGGGCAGGACGTCAAGGTCGGCACCGTGCTGCTGCGCCTGCGGCAGTATGACGACCCGGCCAAGCTGCAGCAGCTGCAGGCGGAGGTGGCGCTCTACACCACCAACCTCCAGCGCGACCAGAAGCAGTTCGAGGCGCAGGCGGTCAGCCACGCCACGCTCGACCTCGACACCGCCAACCTGCGCAGCTACCAGGCCCAGGTCGCAGCGCAGGCGCAGGCGATGGAGGAGAAGATCGTGCGCGCCCCGTTCACGGGGCGGCTTGGCATACGCGAGGTCGACCTCGGCCAGTACCTGCCGCCCGGCACCGCGGTGACCACGCTGCAGGCGCTGGACCCGATCTATGTCGACTTCTCGGTGCCGCAGCAGCAGGTCGGCGACGTCCGGCCCGGGCGCACGGTGGACGTCAGCGTCGACACCTATCCCGGCCGGGTGTTCCACGCCGCGGTGCAGGCGCTGGACAGCCGCATCGACGCGCAAAGCCGGATGGCGTCGGTGCGCGCCAGCCTGGACAACCGCGACCACGCGCTGCTGCCCGGCATGTTCGCGGTGGCCCGCCTCGACCTGGGGCCGTCGCAGGAGGTGCTGGCGGTGCCGCAGACGGCGGTCAGCTTCAACCCGTATGGCGACTTCGTCTACGTGCTCACGCCGCAGCCGCAGGAGCCCGGCAAGGCGCCGGGAAGCGCACCGGTATTCCTGGCCACCTCGCGTGTGGTGACGCTGGGCGCCACGCAGGGCGACCGGGTGGTGGTGACCGCTGGGCTGCACGACGGCGACACCGTGGTCACCGCCGGCCAGATCAAGCTGCGCAGCGGCGCGCTGGTCGTGATCGACAACCGGGTCCAGCCGCCGAACGCGCTGGCGCCGGAACCGCCGGAAGAATGAGGTCGGACCAGTGAGGAGCCATACCCGATGCGCCTGACCGACCTGTTCATCCACCGGATCGTGCTGTCCTGCGTGGTC
>CAXUDP010000009.1:0-10820 GCA_964249735.1 uncultured Acetobacteraceae bacterium
CAGCGTGGACCTGTCGCACGGCGAGCAGGCCGGCAGCGTCGTGCTCAAGGACATCAAGGGCGACACGCAGTACCTGCTGATCCCGACGGCGCGAATCCGGGGGATCGAGTCGCCGGCGATCCTGGCATCCGGCGCACCGAACTATTTCGCCGAAGCCTGGGCCGCGACCGGCCTGGTCGATGCCCGGCTGCACCGCACGCTGCCGCGCACGGACTTCGCGCTGGCGATCAACTCCAAGAGCGGGCGCAGCCAGGACCAGCTGCACATCCACGTGGACTGCATCCGCGCCGATGTCCGTGCGGCACTCGACCCGGTCGCCGCCGGGCTCGACGGTACCTGGCGCACCCTGCCGATGCCCCTCGCGCTGCACCGGTATCGCGCGCTCTGGCTGCCGGGCGAGACGCCGGGCGCGAACCCGTTCCGGCTGCTGGCGGCCTCGCTCGCCGACCCGGCGGCCGAGATGGGCCGGCACACCCTGGTGCTGGTCGGCGCCACCCGGAACGGCCAGCCGGGCTTCGTGCTGCTGGACGGGACGTCCGCGCCGCTCCCGGCCATGATCCTGCCCGGGATCAGGCTCGGCCCCGGCTCCGGCGAGGAGCTGGAGGATCACGGCTGCCGGATCGCCGCCGGACCGGGCTGACCGCACGGCGACAGCAAGACGCAACAGCAAGGCGAGCCCATGACCCCGATCGCGCTCATAGCCGGCACCAGCGGCATCGTCGGCAACGCGCTGGCCCGGCACCTGCTGGGACAGGGATGGCAGGTGGCCGGCCTGGCTCGGCGTCCGTCGCGCGACATCGACGGGTTGCAGCCGGTTGCGGCCGACCTGCTCGACCTGGACGGGCTGAGCAGCGCGCTGGCCGGGCTGCGCCCGAGCCACGTGTTCGTCGCCGCCTGGCTGCGGCAGCCGACGGAAGCGGAGAACATCCGGGTCAACGCCGCGATGGTGCGCAACCTGCTGGACGCGCTGCGCCCCGCCGGATCGGTACGGCACGTCGCCCTGGTGACCGGCCTCAAGCACTACCTCGGCCCGTTCGAGGCCTACGGGAAAGGCAGCCTGCCGGCGACGCCGTTCCGCGAGGAGCAGCCGCGCCTGGCGATCGAGAACTTCTACTATGCCCAGGAGGACGAGCTGTTCGCCGCCGCAGAGCGTGACGGGTTCGGCTGGAGCGTGCACCGGCCGCACACGATCGTCGGCTACGCGATCGGCAACGCCATGAACATGGGCGTCACGCTGGCCGCCTATGCCACGCTGTGCCGGGAGACCGGCCGGCCGTTCGTGTTTCCGGGCTCGAGCGCGCAGTGGAACGGGCTGACGGACATGACCGACGCCCGGCTGCTGGCCCGGCACCTCGACTGGGCGTCCACCACCGAGGCGGCGCGGAACAAGGCGTTCAACGTGGTCAACGGCGACGTCTTCCGCTGGAACTGGATGTGGGGGCGCCTCGCGGACTGGTTCGGGATCGAGCCGGCACCGTTCCCGGACCAGCCGATGCCGCTGGAACGACAGCTCGCCGACGCGGCACCGGCCTGGGCGGAGATCGCCCGACGCCACGGCCTGGTCGAGCCCGATCTCGGCCGGCTCGCCTCGGCCTGGCACACAGATGCCGATCTCGGCCGGCCGATCGAGGTGGTCACGGACATGAGCCGCAGCCGCAGCCTCGGCTTTCTCGACTACCAGCCGACCGACCGAGCGTTCCTCGACCTGTTCGGGCGGCTGCGAGCGGAAAGGGTGATCCCTTAGGCGCCCCGGACCCCCGGATCACCCGCCATAGGGCGTGGTCGAGAACGGGCGGTCCTGCCTGCCCGTCGCCCAGTCCTTGTTCGGCGTCGCCTGCATGACGAAGCGCAGGGTGCCGCCATGCATGATCTCGTCGTGGCGCAGGTAGCTGCGGGCAAGCGGCACGCCGTCGAGGACGACCCGGCCGACATAGGGATGGGCGTCGGACAGCCCGTCGGTGCTGACGGTGAACCGTCTGCCGTTGGGCAGGTGCAGGACCGCGCGGTCCACGAACGGGCGTCCGATGACGTACTGGTTCGAGCCGGGGGCGACCGGATAGAAGCCGAGCGCCGTGAAGATCATCCAGGCCGACATCTGGCCGAGGTCATCGTTGCCGACCAGCCCGTCCGGCGCCGGGCGGTACTGGCTGTCGACGATCTGCTTCAGCCGCGCCTGGCCGCGCCACGGCTGTCCGGCATAGTTGTAGAGATAGGCCAGGTGGTGGCTCGGCTCGTTGCCGTGCACGTACTGGCCGATCAGGCCCGACATGTCCTCGACCGCATCGTACTGGTGCGGCGCGATCGGAGCGTCGAACATCGCGTCGAGCTTGGCCGACAGGCGGTCGTCGTCGCCCAGCAGGGCGATCAGGCCGCCGACGTCCTGCGGCTGGTACCAGGAGTACTGCCAAGAATCGCCCTCGGTGAAGCCGCTGCCGGCACCGGCGCGGGCGGGATCGAAGCCGTCGCGGAACCGGCCGTCGGCGAGCCTCGGCCGCACGAAGCCGACGCTGGCATCGAACACGTTGCGCCAGTTCCGGGCGCGCCGGTCGAAGGTGTCGGCGATCCGGTCGCGGCCGATGGCGTGTGCCGTGCGCGCGATCGTCCAGTCGTCGAAGGCGTACTCCATGGTCTTGGACACTGCCTCGTCGTCGTGGTCCACCGGGACGAAGCCGAGCCGCATGTAGTCGCCGAGGTGGCCGTACGGCGCGTAGGTGGCGCTGGCGACCATCGCGTCCAGCGCCCGGTTCCGGTCGATGCCGGGGATGCCCTTCAGCAGGGCGTCGGCGATCTCCGGCACCGCGTGGTAGCCGATCATGCACCAGGTTTCCTGGCCCTGGAACTGCCAGATCGGCAGGATCCCGAACGGGCTTTCTTCCTTTGAGGCGAGCAGGCTGTCCACCACGTCCACCGTGCGGCGGGCCGGCTCGATCAGCGTCATCAGCGGCTGCTCGGCACGGTAGGTGTCCCACAGCGAGAAGGTGGACACGAAGTCGAAGCCGTGGGCCTGGTGCACCGCGTTGTCAGGACCGCGGTAGCGGTTGTCCACGTCCATCGACAGGCTGGGCGCCAGCAGCGCGTGGTAGAGCGAGGTGGCCAGCGTGCGGCGCATCGGCGCGGGAGCGTCGAACTGCACCGCCGACAGCGCCTGCCGCCAGGCCGTGCGGGCGGCGGCGTGCACGCGGTCGAAGTCGAAGTCCGGCACTTCCGCCCGGAGGTTGGCGAGCGCGCCGGCCTCGCTGACCGGGGACAGTGCCACCTCCACCACCAGCGGGACGGCGAGCGTGCCGAAGTCGAACACGCCGACCAGGCCGCGGCCGGCGATGGCGTCGGTGTCGGACGACGGGTCCCCGGGGCCCTTGAAGCCGTGATACGGCACCGGCTCGGGCTCGCGGTCGGTGAAGGCGTGGCCGGTGGGGCTGCTGGAAAAGCGCATGGCGAAGTACAGCTGCCGCGCCGGCGCCCAGCCGCGGGTTTCGCGGAACCCGGTCGCGGTGCCGTCGGGATGCAGCGTCAAACCCGACCACAGCACCTTACCTGGGTAGTTGTAGATGCTCTGCCGCAGGTCGACCAGCAGGTGTGCCTGCTTGTCGGCCGGGAACCGGTAGCGGTGCACGCCGACGCGCGGCGTCGCCGTCAGCTCGGCGCGCACGCCGGAATCGGACAAGGTGACGGCGTAGTAGCCGGGTTCGGCATGCTCGGTGTCGTGGCTGAAGCGGGACCGGTAGCCGGATCCCGGCTTGTCCGCGTCGCCCGGATCGAGCGCCACCGCGCCGGCTATCGGCATCACCAGCACGTCGCCGAGATCGGAATGTCCCGAGCCGGAGAAGTGGGTGTGGGAGAAGCCCTGGATCGTCGGATCCTCGTAGCGGTAGCCGGCGGCGTGGGCATAGGAATGGCGGAAGTCGCCGATCCAGGTGTCAGGGCTGAGCTGGACCATGCCGAACGGCATCGTCGCGCCGGGATAGGTGTGGCCGTCCGGCCCGGTGCCGATCATGGGATCGACGTCGGCGAAGCCGGACGGGTCGGGTGCAGCTGCGGCACCGGCCGCGGGGATCGTCGCGAACACGCCCAGGACGGCGACGACCAGCATGAGCCGGTTGATCGTGCGGATCGGTGGCTTCACGCGCAGCCTTTCGGGTCTTCCGCTCCGACGGCGTGGAGCTGGGATGTCGTTGCCGAAGCATGGTGGCGAAGGGCCGGCCGCCGCAAGCCGCAGCCGACGGCTCCCGCGCCTGGTCATCTGTTCAAGCAGCCTGCATCTTTGTGCAGGATGGGCTGCAGCCGGCTCAGGCACGGCGCGAGGACCTGCCTTCCGCGCGAGGATCCTCCGTCCTCAAGCCGGAGGCGCCGCCGTCTGTGCACGGATGCCCAGATGGGTTGACATCCTTTCGGGAGAAAGCGTTTCATGATTTCCGGTGCGGCGCAGGCGGCACCCGATCCAACCGTCCGGAACAGGATGGGGCTCGCCCGGGGAGGCATGATCCGTTGTCATCGGCGTTGCTGGACGTTACCGGCCTGACCAAGTCGTTCGACGGAGTGGTCGCCCTGGCGGATGGCCGGTTCCGGCTCGAGCCCGGCACCGTGCACGCGCTGTGCGGCGGCAACGGCGCCGGCAAGTCGACCTTCCTGTCCATCGTCATGGGGATACAGCCGCGCGACGGCGGCACGATCGCCGTGGCGGGCAAGCTGGTCGCCTTCACCCATCCGTCGCAGGCGCTCGCCGCCGGCATCGCCATCATCGAGCAGGAGCTGAGCCCGGTGCTCGACCTGTCGGTGGCCGAGAACATCTTTCTCGGCCGCGAAAAGATGGCGGCGTTCGGGCGGATCGACTTCAAGGCCATGCGGCGCGACGCCGGGCTGTTGCTGGGGCAGCTGGGCTTCGCCATCGACCCGGGTGCCGCGATGCGCAGCCTGTCGATCGGGCAGATGCAGCTGGTCGAGATCGCCAAGGCGCTCAGCCACGACGCCCGCATCATCATCATGGACGAGCCGACCTCGGCGCTGGGCGAGACCGAGGTCGCCCAGCTCTACACCGCGGTGAAGCGGCTGCGCGACGCGGGCAAGGGCATCATCTACGTGTCGCACCGCCTGACCGAGATCTTCGGCCTCGCGGACCACTACACGGTGTTCCGCGACGGGCGCTACGTGTCCAGCGGCCGCGTCGCCGAGATCGACCGCGCCGGGCTGATCGGCATGATCGTCGGACGGGAACTCAGCGAGGAATACGTCAAGACCAACGTGCCGGGCGACGCGACCCGGCTTGCCGTCGAGGGATTGTCGCTGCCCGGCACGCTGGACGACATCTCGTTCACCGTTCGCGCCGGCGAGATCGTCGGCTTCTACGGGCTGCTCGGCGCCG
Source organism: uncultured Acetobacteraceae bacterium (assembly GCA_964249735.1). GTDB lineage: Bacteria > Pseudomonadota > Alphaproteobacteria > Acetobacterales > Acetobacteraceae > Lichenicola. Next base: position 5,360 of record CAXUDP010000009.1, read on the forward strand.
GGCGCACCGAGCTGATGGAGTGCCTGTTCGGGCTGCAGCGGGGCTGGACCGGGCGGATGACGGTGGACTCCGTTCCGGTCCGTGCCGCCTCGCCGCGCGCGGCGATGGACGCGGGGCTTGCCCTGGTCACCGAGGACCGCAAGCAGAGCGGCCTGGTGCTGACCAGCTCGGTGCGCGAGAACCTGAGCCTGGCGATGCTGCCGGCGCTGTCGCCGCGCGGGGTGATGGACCGGGGGCGCGAGGCCGGAGCCGCCGTGGAGGCGATCCGGCGCTTCGGCATCAGGACGGCTACCGACAGGCTCGCTGTCGGCAGCCTGTCCGGCGGCAACCAGCAGAAGGTGGTGATCGGCCGCTTCGACATGACCACGCCCAAGGTGTTCCTGTTCGACGAGCCGACGCGCGGCGTCGACGTCGGCGCCAAGCGCGAGATCTACGCCATCATGTCGGAATTCGCGTCGAAGGGCGGCGCGGTGGTGATGGTGTCGGGCGAGGCGGAGGAGATCCTGGGCATGTGCGACCGCATCGTGGTGATGCGCCAGGGCCGGATCGCGTCGATCCTGGAGCGCGAGGGGGCGGACCAGCAGACCATGCTGCATCTCGCCGCATGAACCATACACGGACGCGAAGCATGAGCGCTGGCAGCATCGGCACCGGGCGGCGGATGGCGGGTGCCCGCACGGCTGTCGAGTACATGAAGCGCTACGGCATCGTCACCGCGTTCTTCGCGCTGTGCATCGTGCTCAGCCTGGTGTCCGACTACTTCCTGTCGGTCGGCAACATCGTCAACGTGCTGCGCCAGACCTCGATCAACGGCGTGCTGGCAATCGGCATGACGTTCGTGATCCTGACCCGCGGCATCGACCTGTCAGTCGGCTCGGTGGCAGCGCTGGCCGGCATCGTCGCCACCTCCTTCGCGACCCGGTCCACCATCGCCGGCATTCCCGGAGCACCCTATCCGGCGCTGCTGGCGATCGCGGTCGGGCTCCTGGTGGGGCTGGCCAGCGGCGGCGTATCGGGCGGCATCGTCACCCGGTTCCGGGTGCCGCCGTTCGTGGTGACGCTCGGCATGCTGTCCATCGCACGCGGCCTGACCCTGCTGTATGCCGGCGGCCGGCCGATCCCGAACCTGACGCCGCAGTTCCGCTGGATCGGCACCGCCGAGGTGTTCGGCGTGCCGCTGCCGATCCTGGTGCTGACGGTGGTGTTCGCCATCGCCTGGTGGGTGCTGGGCTACACACGCTTCGGCCGGCAGGTCTACGCCACCGGCGGCAACCCGCGCGCCGCGACCTCGTCCGGAATCAACGTGTCGCGAGTGCGGCTGCTGGTCTACCTGATCTCGGGCGGCCTGGCGGGGCTGGCCGGAATCATGCTGGCGGCGCGCACCGGCTCGGGCCTGACACAGGCCGGCATCTCCTACGAGCTCGACGCGATCGCGGCGGTGGTGATCGGCGGCACCAGCCTGTCCGGCGGCGTCGGCGGCGTGACCGGCACGCTGTTCGGCGCCCTGATCATCGGGGTGATGAACAACGGGCTCGACCTGCTCGGCGTCGACTCGAACTACCAGCAGATCTTCAAGGGGCTGATGATCGTCGGCGCCGTGATGCTCGACTCCGCACGACGGGGCGAGGCGCACTGACAATACGGAGGCCGGCAATCAAGCCGACCCTCACCAGGGAGAAGACACCATGAGTTTCCGCAAGGCCTGCCTCGCAGGCACCGCCGCCCTTCTGGCGACGATCGGCGTCGCCCATGCCGATCCGGCGAAGAAGCTGAAGATCGGCGTCGACCTGTATGGCCTCAAGGCCGAGTTCATGCAGCTCTGGGCGGCCTCGGTGAAGCAGAGCCCGGAGGTGAAGAACGGTAGCGTCGAGGTCACGGTGTTCGACGGGCGCTACGACTCGCTGGTGCAGCAGAACCAGTTCGACACCATGATCAGCCAGAAGTACGACGCGATCATCTTCGCCCCGATCGACGCCGACGCCGCCGCCACCGCGGTCGAGGCGGCGCACAAGGCCGGCATCCCGGTGGTCGGCACCAACACCCGCGCGAACAGCCCGCTGCTGACCTCCTATGTCGGCTCCGACGACACCCGCTCGGGCTATCTCGAAGCCAAGGCGGTGCTCGACAAGATCGGCTGCAAGGGCAACGTCGTCATCATCGAGGGCCCGATCGGCATCTCGGCGCAGATCCAGCGGCGCGAAGGCAACCTGAAGGCGCTCAAGGAGTGCCCCGCGGTCAAGGTGCTGGAAATGAAGACCGCGAACTGGTCGCGCGCCGAAGCGCAGACGCTGATGGACGATTGGCTGACGCGCTATCCCGGCCGCATCCAGGGCATCATCGGCCAGAACGACGAGATGGCGCTGGGCGCCATCGAGGCGATCAAGAGCGCCAACCTGAAGGTGAACAGCTTCGCCATCGCCGGCATCGACGGCATCACCGACGCGCTGCTGGCGGTGAAGGCGGGCGAGATGACGTCGATCCTGCAGGACGCGAACGCGCAGGCGCAGGGCTCGCTGGACGTGGCGGTGCGGCAGGTGGACGGCGCCAGCTTCAAGCCGGAATCCTCGATCTGGCAGCAGTATCCGCAGATGAAGTGGGACGACGGCACGGCCAAGAACTACAACGTGCCGTGGACGCCGGTGACGCCGCAGAACGTGGACGAGCTGCTGGCCCGCCGGCAGAAGGGCACCTGACGCGCTTCGGCCGGGAGCAAGATCCCGCCCCGGCCGCCCCGACCGCCCGACCAGGAGAACAGCGTGATCGTCGTGTTCGGTGCGATCGGCGTCGACATCGTGACGCGGGTGCCGCGCTTCCCCCGCCCGGGCGAGACCATCGCCTGCGACGGCTACGACGTCGTCCCCGGAACCAAGGGCGCCAACCAGGCGCTCGCCGCGGCGCGTGCGGGCGCCTCCGTGGTGCACGTCGCGACGCGGGGCGACGATGCGTCCGGGATCGTTGCGGTCTCGCTGCTGCAGGAGGCGGGGGTCGACCTCCGGCACGTTCGTACGGTGGCGACGCCCACTGGGACCTGCCTGATCACGGTGGATGCGTCGGGCGAGAACACCGTGATCGCCGCGTCCAGCGCCAACCGGCACACCACGACGTCGCAACTGGACGGCTGCGCGTTCGGCGCCGGCGACGTCGTGCTGCTGCAATGCGAGCTGCCGGCGGATGAAACCTTTGCCGTGGTGCGCCTGGCACGGCAGCGCGGGGCACGGGTGGTGCTGAACGCCGCACCGGCGGCCGCGGTGCCGGCCGACGTGCTGGCGGCGCTGGACCTGCTGGTGGTCAACGAGACCGAGGCGGAAGCGATCGCCGCCGCGACCGGCCTCCACGAGACCGATCCGGAGCGGATCGCGCGCCTGCTGCACGAGGCGCATGGCTGCGCCACGGTGGTGACGCTCGGCGGCGACGGCGCGGTGCTGTGGGATCAGGGCGTGCGTTGCCACGTTCCGGCGCTGGCGGTCCCGGTGGTGGACAGTACCGCGGCCGGCGACAGCTTCACCGGCTACATGGCGGCGGCCCTGGAACGGGGACTCGGGCTGGAGGCCGGGCTGCGGCACGGCGTGGCGGCCGGATCGCTGTGCTGCACCCGCCACGGCGCGCAGACCGGCATCCCGACGGCGGCCGAGGTGCTGGCGGCACTCGGGAACGGGTCGACATGACCGACGCCGACCTGATCACCGAGGTCGCCGGGCTGTACTACATCAACCGCCTGACCCAGGACGACCTTGCCAAGCAGTTCGGCACCTCGCGCTCGACCATCTCGCGGCTGCTGAAGCAGGCGCACGATTCCGGCATCGTCGAGATCCAGGTCAGGGCGCGGCCGGACCGCGCGCGCAGGATCGAGCAGGAGCTGCAGGCCCGCTTCGGCCTGTCCCGCCTGCTCTGCGCGATCGACCTGTTCGACCCGGTCAACCGCCGGCTGAACGTCGCCTCGCTGGTCGCCGGCTACCTCGACAAGGTGCTGGTGGACGGCACCACGGTGGCAGTCGGCATGGGACGCAACGTCAGCGCCATCACCGAGGGCCCCGGGCTGCCGCTGCCGCGCGACGTGCTGTTCGTGTCCGCGATCGGCGGCTCGGTGCAGAGCGGCGAGATGGTCAACGCCGACCACATCGCGCGCCGCCTCGCCGCCCGCTTCCGCGGCCGCAGCGAGACGTTGTACGCACCGGCGATCGTCGAGGACGAGACGCTGCGCCTGGCGCTGCTGCGCAACGACAACGTCCGGCGCACGCTCGATCGCGGCCGCGGCGCCTCGATCGCGCTGATGGGCGTCGGCGACATGACCGAGGACAGCAACATGATACGCATGGGCTGGCTGTCCCCGCGCGAGGTGGCGCGAGCGCAGGCGACCGGCACCGTCGGCGACATCCTGGGCAACGACTTCATCGACATCCAGGGGCGGCCGTCGCGCACCATCGTCGCCGGGCGGGTGGTGGGGCTGACGCTGAAGGACCTGGAGGCGATCGAGGACGTGGTGGTGGTGGCGAGCGAGAACACCAAGGTTGGCATACTGCTTGGCGTGCTGCGCACCGGAGTGGTGGACACGCTGGCGACCACGCTGTCGAACGCGCAGGGCGTGCTCGACCTGGACGACGCGACGCGGGGCGACCGGTAGGGACGCGGCAACGGGCCGAAGCCGGACCCGCATGGAGGAGGCCGATCATGGACACCAGCTTCGACAGCGCCTTCGACTTCACCGGCCAGGTGGTCCTGGTCACCGGCGGAGCGGCCGGGATCGGGCAGGCGATGGCCGACGTGTTCGCAGGGCGCGGCGCACGCCTCGCCCTGCTGGACCGCGACGGGACGGTGGAAGCGACCGCCGCCGCCCTTCCCGGCACCGGCCATCTGGCACTCGTCGTCGACGTCACCGACACCGGCGCCCTGGAACAGGCGGTCGCCGCCGTGCTGGAGCGGCTCGGGCGGATCGACGTGCTGGTGAACAACGCCGGCATCGTCCGGCTGGCCCCGGCCGACAGCCTGACCGCGCTGGACTGGGACCTGACCATGGCGGTCAACCTGCGCGCGCCGTTCGTGCTGTCGCAGATCGTCGGCCGGCACATGCTCGAGCAGGGCTCCGGGCGCATCGTCAACCTGGCCAGCCAGGCCGGCCTGGTCGCGATCGACGGCCACCTGGCATATTGCGCGTCCAAGGCGGCGATCATCAGCCTGACCAAGGTGCTGGCGCTGGAATGGGGTCCGCGCGGCATCACCGTGAACGCGATCAGCCCGACGGTTGTGGAAACCGAGCTTGGCAGGAAGGCCTGGGCTGGCGAGGTCGGCGAGGCGATGAAGCAGCTGATCCCGCGCCGCCGCTTCGCGCAGCCCGCCGAGATCGCCATGGCGGCGCTCTACCTCGCCAGCGGGGCGGCCGGCATGGTGAACGGCGAGAACCTGGTGGTGGATGGCGGCTACACGATCCGGTAGCGGTCGCGGCGGCTACAGGATCGGCTCCAGG